>JAYTXB010000595.1:0-7060 GCA_043743205.1 Schlesneria sp. | reverse complement strand
AATGGTCCGGATGGACTCGCCCAGCGTGATGATGGCGGGATCGGTCATCAGGACAGGTCGATAGAGTTGATCGTTCTCGGGCGCGGGTCGGATGTCGCCTGTTAGGACAGGGCCGTCGATCAGCACAATCTCGGATTTTTTGTTCCGCACCTTGCCGCTGAGTTTGTTGGTGGTCATACTTTTAACTCCTTGTTACTTCGCCCGGAATGGCCTGCCAGCCACCGGGCTTTTTTGTTGGTGAGTTGGTCAAAAGAACTCAACGACGTGACCACGAGCGCGTTGCTGCCGGCGCGTCGCGACTGGTCGAGGGACTGCGGCGCGAGCGGCATCAAATGCCTCAAGATCGGCGGGACTGATTCGCCATCGCGGGAGCTTGCCCGCCTGAGATGTCGCGTAGTTCGTTGCGCGAAGTTCGCCCGACTTGATCCAGCCGAGCGGCTTGCTGACGTTGATGCCGCGCGAGCGTGCGATGTCGCTCGGGGAGAAATAGACGGCCAGCGTTTTCATGCCAAGCACTCCGAATAGTGACGAAACCAAACTGGTCGTCATCATTCGTATTTCGCTTGGCACACATACGGCGCAAGATTGACGCACGCGCGTCAGAGCCAGCGCGAGCCGATGTTCGTGGTCGTGATATGGGCGAGCACTTCGACGGGCAGGTCTTTTCTCAGTCGATCCGGTCGCGAGTTCGGAGTGTTGTTGTCGCGGTTGTATTTCCGGTCGCTCATACAGTCGCCCGCATCTATCAATGCTTTGAGCCAGTGCGCTTGCTCAAAGGTCAGCGAGTGGGGTTCGCCCTCAATGGTGATTTGCGGATTGTTGCCGAGCTTGACCGTGGGCTTCTTCGTCTTGGTCTTTCGAGTCTTCTCCGACAATGCAACTGGCTTAACAGTTTCGGCGAGCAAGGTCTGTTCAACGCTGCGGAGCCACGATTCGCAATCGTCGGCGCGGTCTACAAGACAACGCAGTTCCTCGGTCATGGATTCGCCGAATACGTGTTCCAGCTCAAATTGGCTTCGGTCAGCACGTTTTTCCGCGCGGCCTTCCCATGACTTCAGATCGGCCAGCAATGGATCAAGTCGTTCGCGTAGCTCGCGCCCGATGGCGTCGTGGCCGATAAGTTGCAGGCGTCGCCGAACCGCTTCAAGCCGTGACACCCGACCGACACCCACGAACGTGAATGGCGCGTGCCAGATTTGCGAAATGGTATTGCTCGGGATTTTGGCTCGCTTGGTGAGCCAGTCGGACTCCCTGAGAAGCGTGAGAAGTTTGTTGTACCAGTCGGTCAACGAATCCAAGAGCGGACAGATACCATCTTCCAACAATCGCCACGGGACTGGTTGTTTCTTCGCCATGCTGTGCCACCAGTTCCGGTTTGGTGACGTGTTCCGATTGAAAAGAGACGCGGGCAGGCCGTTGGAACTTTCGGCTTTTCGAGGATCAGTCTAGCCCGGTCTCATTGTGCGATTGGCTACTCGGTCTTCGTTGTGGCGGTCTTCGTGATCGTCTCCGGCCAGAGCCACGCGCGAACGTGATCGGTGACGGCCCTCAGTCTCGCGTCGTCAAGTCTTTCCCTGTAGACCGCAGACATGTCGCCCGCATGGGGCGCGTGTCCCATGATGAAGTCGAGTGCCGGTTGATCCTTCGCATCGCCGCCGATGGTCTCGACGGTGTGTCGGAGCGAATAGAACGTCAGGTTCTCACGATTGATGCCGAGCTTGGTTGTGAGCTTCACAAACTCCGATGACAGCGAGTCGATGTGAACGCCCGTGCTGCCCGGACGGACGAACGGAACGCCGCAGCGCGTCAGGAATGCGAGTCCGTCAAACTCGGGTCGCTTCGCCGTCGGTCGCTTCGCAATCGCTTCCTTGAGTGCCGCGATGGTCTCCGGCCACAACGCACACCTTCGCATGATGGCGGTCTTTGGCCTCGGGTACGTGACCAAGCCGCCCTCGAAGTCGATGGCCGATTGCTGGAGCTTCGCGCAGTCGGTGTTGCCGTATCCGCAATTGATTCCCAGCAACGTCATCGCCTTCAAGGCAACTGGAGCCGCTGCGATAACCTGCCGCAGATCGCTCGCCTCGAATAACCGCAACGGCTTGGCTTGTCGTGCGGCTCGCAGCGTCTTGCGGGATGGTGGCTTGAAGCCCGGTCCCATCTTGATCGGTTTGTCGATCAAGTCGGCATCGTAGGCGAACTTGAACACAACACGCACCAGCCGAATCAGGTTGCCGAGCGTGGTCGCTGCCACCCCCTTGGCGAATTTGGCGCGGAGCTTCTCGAAATCCTCAGATCGCAAATCGGACACCAGACGGTTGCGTCCGAACTCGTCCAGAATCCGTTCGCAGATTCCAAAGTAATCGTTGAACATGCGCTGCGACAGATCGTCAGTGTCGAGTCGGATTTTCTTGGATGTCAGGAACCGATTTGCCAGTTCCCGCATCGTCACGCCGCAGGTGTCGGCGGGTGTCGTCCTCGGAATCCGACCGGCTTGCAAATCGTCCTTCACGTCAAGATACTTCCCGCCCGCCGCTTTCGGGTCCGACCAAGCCCCGAAGTAGTGGAGTTTGCCTTTGATTTTCTTCGCCCACTGCCCGTTGCCGTGGGGAAACAAGGGAAAGTCGGGGTAAGGTTTCTTCGGTGTTTTGTTAGCCATCGGGTGTCGCCTTCAGGTGTCGTGAAAGGCTAACAATTCTAGGTTCGGAAGAAAACAGCCTGTTTTCTAGCTCCGAGTGCGTAGCTCAGTTGGTAGAGCAACGGACTTTTAATCCGTAGGTCCTGGGTTCGAGTCCCAGCGCACTCAGTTTTCTCAGCCGTTCGCAATCGTCATCAGACGACATCAAACCCCTGTTTATCAGGGGTTTCTGTGTTTTTGCGGTTGGACGAGTTTGAAAGAACGGGTTCTCCGCCGTCATCAATTTCAACCTCGTTTTGAAATTGATTGGAGCCAATAGAATCGACTTCAAGTCGAGTCCCGCCCGTGGTTCCCGTCAACACGACAGCGTGAGTCGTGGTCACGTGAGGGACGGATTGCTGAAATTGATTACCGCTCCTCGGTTCAAACAACGTCACCTTGGAGATTCTGCCGTTTGTCGCCTGTTGAAAAACGTAGGACGGGCACTTTTTTCCAGTCCACGTTCAAAGTAGAAAGCGGGCGGCCTGAAAGATCGTTCACCTTTTTTCGACCGGCCATTAAGGGGTCAGCTTCAGGCGGTAGGCGAAGTGCAGGCCACCCGCATCGTTCGCGTCATGAACCGTGACAAAGTACGTGCCCGCCAGAGTGACCGTCAGATCGATCCGACTGTCGCGAGTTCCCGCGTGGTCGTCGTTCGCAGCCACGATTCGGCCTTTCGAGTCGTACAGCGTCAGCGTCGAATCGAGGAGCGAGCCAACTCGCGCAGCGATGGTTTCAATGCTCACCTGCTGCCCGGCGAGGAACTCAACTCGAAAGACATCCACGTTGCGCGCGTCGCCAATGTTGCCCACAATCGTCTTGCCGACGGAGATGATCTGCGGTGACTTGAAGCTGTCATTCGGCTCCCGTTCTTCGATCAATTCGTCTGATGCCAGAACGACGATTTCGTAGACGGGACTCACTCCGTGAGCGGACTCGGCGGTCAACGAAAGCTTGCCCGCGCGAGTCTCCTTTGGCAGTGAGAACTTGATCTCAGCCAGCGTATCACCGGCCCGTTTGGCGTCGTAGTTTTGAGGAACTGGCGTTTTGCCTTTTGAGACAACCTCGACCGTGATGTTTTCGGTGGAGACCACTTTGACGGCCGTGATCTCATCGAGAAAGTTGCCTCGCAGTACCAGTTTGGCCTCCTTCTCCAACACGATCGCGAGTGGAGCCGCACTGAGGATCATCGGCCGCTGTTCGAGTTTGGCCTCTTGGCCCGCAACGAGTGAGACGAGTAGCAGCCAGCTAACGACGGAGACCGCCGAATCAATCCGCCGCCTCGTGACGGAGTGTTGTGGAAAGTCAGACATATTGGTTGCTCCACGAGTTGGCTTCTCAACGCACGACAAGCATCAGGCAAACAGCGGCGACATCAATTCGCCCTCTTCGAGTGCCTCAATCACTCGGCCATCGGGAGTCGTCAGATTCGTGTGCGGGTTGACTCCCAACGAATCCAAAATCGTGTGGCAGACATCGGCGGGAGCGTAAGGCCGTGTCGTGACATAGGCTCCCTGCTTGTCGGTCGCTCCGATCAACTTGCCCCCCTGTACGCCGGCTCCCGCGAAGAGGAGGCTCGCAGCGGGGCCCCAATGGTCTCGGCCCGCGTCTTTGTTGATGAGTGCGGTCCGACCGAACTCACCGAAGCAGGCGATCAGCGTGTCCTTCAGCAACCCGCGCGCAGTCAGGTCTTCCAGCAGAGCCGACAGGCCGAGATCGAACTCGGGCAGCTTCTTATCACAGTTCTCGAAAATCTTGCCGTGATGATCCCAGCCGCCGTAGTTGATCGTCACGAACCGAACGCCTCCCTCGACGAGTCGCCGCGCGAGCAGACAGCTTTGGCCGAACGTGCTGCGTCCGTATCGGTCGCGCAGCTTCGCGTCTTCTTTCTCGATGGCGAAGGCGGCTTGAGCGGTGGGTGACAGGATCATGTCAGCGGCCCGGCCACGAAACTCGTCGTAGGTCGCAAGCTGATCGTTGCCGCGCACCTTGTCGGCGAGCGAGTCCACCGTACTGAGCAGCGTCTTGCGGCGTTCGGCCTGTTGGTCGGTGACGTTCGCCGCGTTGACATCCTTCACCTTGAAGTTGGCATCATTCGGATCGCCCGTCTTGAACGACTCGTACCGTCCGCCGAGAAACGCACTCTTGCCCAATTCCCACGTGAACGACGGATTGCGTGGCACGGCGACATACGGTGGCAACACTCCAGCAAAACCAAGCTCGTGCGCCGCGACAGCTCCGATCGCCGGAAAGTCTCCAAACGCCGAACCGAACCGCCCCGACAAGACCCAATTCGTGGCGGTCTCGTGGTGGTCGTTGTTGTGAGCCCCGGACCGGACGAGCGCCACCTTGTCCATGTTGGCCGCCAGCTTCGGCAGCAGTTCGCAAACTTGAGTCCCCGGCACGTTCGAGGCAATCGGCGAGTACTTGCCGCGAATTTCAGCCGGTGCTTCCGGTTTCATGTCGAAGCTGTCGTGATGCGTCAGTCCGCCGCCAAGGTAAACCAAAATGACCGACTTCGCCCGAGCAGGCCGCGTCGCCCCGTTCCCGCTCTCCTTCGCAATCGCCTCGTGCTGAAGGAGACTCGCCAACGACAGGCCACAAAGGCCGAGGCTCCCCACCTGCAAAAAATTGCGCCGCGACGTGCCGTTGCAGAGCCGTGAACGATCCGATGAAAGAGTGATGTCGAGCATGGTAGTTTCTCTAAAACGATGCAACGTGAGAGATCAGTTTTAAATGGATTCAGTGATTGAACGCGAACTCTTTCGAGTTCAGCAAGGCCCAGAGGAGATCGCGAAAGATGGTGTCGCGAGGGTCTCCGGTGGCGAAGGCGGACAACGCGGCGTTGGCTTCAGTTTCAGTCGGCTTGCGGGCGAGGGTTGCCAAAAAGAGTCGCTCGATCAAGGCGGAGTTGTCAGCGGTGGACTTCAACAGTTCGGCGAGGCGGCTATCGCCCGCTTCGAGTTTGCGAGTGATCGTGTCTCCATTTTGGAGATGCAGGAGTTGCGAGATCGTCACGTCCCCGGTTCGCTCACAGGCGCAGGCGGTGACTCGATCTGAGCGACCGAATAGACGCAGGAAGTACGAATCGAGAGCCGGGTCAGGAAGCTGCTGTGCCCGGATTCCTTCGGGATAGCCGGGGAACTGGTCGGGAATCGCAGTGACTTGGCTGATCGCATCGAGCAGCAGTTCGGCAGGGAGTCGCCGCGCGTAGTAGTGCGAGTAGAACTTCGTGTCAGCCTCGTTGTCAGCCAGCGTTTCGGAACTCAGTTGATACGTGCGCGAGTTCAAAATCGTCCGCATCAGATGCCGCAGGTCGAAACCGTGCGCGACGAATTCCGCGTTGAGAGCTTTCCACAGCGCGGGGTTCGTCGGCGGATTGCTGGCTCGCAGATCATCAACCGGCTCGACCAGTCCCACACCGAGAAAGTGCTGCCAGACGCGGTTCACGATGCTGCCGTTGAACGATTCATTCCGGCCGCTCGTCATCCAGTCGGCCAGCGCCGCACGCGGGTCGCTGCCCGGCTCGATGGTCATCTTCGCACGGTCAAGCGGCTGCGCCTGGAGTTGCTGATTCGTGCGCGGCTGCTGCACCGTCACAGGCGAGTTGCCAATCGTCTCGATCTCCTTCTTTAGCCCCTCGATCTGTTTGCGCAGGCCGTCGAGTTCCTGGTCGAGCTTCTTTTGATCTTCTTCCTTCTCTGGATTCGGAGTCGCTTCTTTTGCTACCAACAATCGCTGGACGTGCGCCAGACCCCGCAGTTGATTGTGTTGGTGCTCCGTCGCCTGCAACAGTTCCGTATCTCCTTTTTGAGGCTCACGACGCTCAAACGCCACGCGTGAGAAGAACGCGGCAAAGTGGTAGTAGTCGTCCTGCGTGAACTTCTCCAGCGGATGGTTGTGACACTTCGCGCAGCCGATGCGTGTACCAAGGAACGCCTGCGCAACGCTGGCCACTACGTCGGACTGCTGTGTTTGGCGAAACTCTCCGATCGTGACGACGTAATAGCCAATCTCGGGATGCTCGTCGGTATTGCCGTGCGACGTGAGGACCGCACGCGCCAGCTCGTTCCACGGGCGATTGGCCGCGACCTGTTCGCGCAACCACTGATGAAAGGCCCGCACACCCTTCGTGCCTCGCACATCGTGATCGCGTTCCTTCCGATTCTGGAAGAGATCGGCGAGCAGCATCGTCCACAGATCGACAAACTCGGGCCGCTGCAAGAGTTCGTCGACCACTTTCGCCCGCTTGTCACCTCGCAAATCGGTGACGAATGCCCGCACTTCGTCCTCCGTCGGCAATGTGCCAATGGTGTCGAGATACACGCGCCGCAGAAACATCTCGTCCGATGAAAACTTCGACGCAGGGATGTTGAGCGCAGCGAG
>JAYTXB010000594.1:0-2550 GCA_043743205.1 Schlesneria sp. | reverse complement strand
TTGGTGGAAAGAACTGAACAGTTACCACTGGTTCGTGCTGACCGTGGCCGCGCTCGGCTGGTTGTTCGACACGATGGATCAGCAAATCTTCGTGCTGACGCGCGTCGATGCCATGCGCGAACTGCTCACGATTGATGGTGTCGCACCGGCGAAAGCCAAGCTCGTCGAGTACGCCGGATACGCAACGAGCGTCTTCTTGCTCGGTTGGGCCGCTGGCGGGATCGTGTTCGGCATCTTGGGCGACAAGATTGGTCGAGCCAAAACGATGCTGCTCACCATTCTGATCTACTCGATCTGCACGGGCTTGAGTGCCTTCTCGACCGGGTTCACCGATTTCGTGGTCTATCGCTTTTTGACGGGTCTCGGCGTGGGAGGCGAGTTCGCGGTGGGTGTGTCGTTAGTGGCGGAGGTCATGCCAAGTCGTGCTCGTCCGTTCGCACTCGGTTTGCTGCAAGCGTTGTCCGCCGTCGGAAACATCACGGCCGCGCTGATGAGCATGTACTTGGGTCGCCTCGAAGCCGAGGGGGGCCTGAAAGACTTGGTTGTGATGGGAGTACAGGTCAAGGCGTGGCGCATTCTGTACGTCATCGGCATTCTCCCCGCGTTGCTGGCCATCGTGATTCGCCGCAAATTGAAAGAGCCAGAGCGCTGGCAGAATCTGACTCAAGCCGAGCGGGCCGCGAAGAAGGCGGGGTCTTACGGCGAGCTGTTCGGTGATCCGCGCTGGAGAAGGAACGCGATTGGCGGACTGATCCTCGCATCGTCCGGTGTGATCGGCCTGTGGGGAATCGGCTTCTTCATGCCTGACCTTTATGACTCAGTGCTGCGCAAGAGCTATGCCGACAGCGGCCTGACACCGGAGAAGATCAACGGGCTGGTCGGGTTCTGGAAGGGAGTCAGCTCGCTGATGCTGAACATCGGAGCCTTCTTCGGAATCTATGCCTTCACGATGGTGACGCATTACACGGGACGCCGCCCCGCGTTCGCAGTCGCGTTCGTCGCCGCCATGTTGAGTACGGTGTTCGTCTTCTGGAATCTCAACGATTTCAGCCATCTCTTCTGGATGGTGCCGATGATGGGCTTCTGCCAGTTGGCTTTGTTCGGCGGTTATGCGATCTACTTCCCCGAACTCTTTCCGACTCACCTTCGCAGCACCGGAACGTCGTTCTGTTACAACGTCGGCCGGATCGTCGCGGCACTGGGACCGTCAATGCTCGGCTTGCTCACCAGCCGCGTCTACGCAGGCTATGACGAACCGATGCGGTACGCGGGAGTGACGATGTGTTGCGTGTTCTTGCTGGGACTGGCCATTCTGCCGTTTCTTCCTGAAACCAAGGGCCAGCCGCTGCCCGAGTAGCGGATCGGTCGAGTACACGGAGGGAGACCAATCATGATGTGTCCGTACTGTCGGCATGGAGAAACGGGCGTCATCGACTCACGAGCGAGTCAGCAATTCGTGATTCGACGCCGACGCAAGTGCCTGAGTTGCGACCGCCGCTTCACGACGTATGAGAAGATCGAAGAGACGCCACTGAAGGTCATCAAGAAGGATGGCTCACGCATCACGTTCGATCGCGAGAAGATCAAGCGCGGCTTGGAGAAAGCTTGCTACAAGCGACCGATCAGCGATGAAGACATGGAGGTGATCGTCTCCGACATCGAAGCCTCGCTGTACGAGAACTTCGACCGCGAAGTCCCCTCGCGCGAGATCGGTGAGAAAGTGATGGAGTCACTCCGCCGAATCGATAAGGTCGCGTTCGTCCGCTTCGCCTCCGTCTATCGCGAATTCCAGGACGTGAACGACTTTGTCGAAGAACTCGCCCCAATCCTGCGCGAGAACCGGAGGAAGTAGGGTGGGAGTGAACAGTAGGTAATGGACGAGGAAGCCTTTTCTGCTCACGGCCCCTTTAACCCACCTCTGCCAAGCTCGGGAACATTTCGGACTGACGGAGCGTCGATGAAAGGTTATGGTGATGCCGCCATAGCTGCCCCGCACGGCGATCTCCCACGAAAACTTGCCGGACCATTTGCTTCAGGAAGGGACGACGCACCATGTCGACCACGACCGGTTCCGCGAACTCTGCCCGTTATGTCGATTTTGATGAGTACGTCGATCTGAAGCTTCAGAAGACAAGCTCGACGATCAAGTCCACTGATCTCCTCGTCGCGCTGGCCGGTGTCGCCGCGATGTTTCTCGGCTATCTGCTCGCGTTTGTCGTGTTTGACCAGTGGGTCATCCCCGGCGGGTTCGGAGTCGGACTGAGATGGATGTTGCTGCTCACGTTGCTCTCGGCCACGATGGCTTGGCTGGTTTGCAAAGTCGGAATGCCTTACCTGCGGTCGGTCAACCGCTTGTATGCCGCGCGAGAAATCGAAAAGTCTGACCCCAGCTTGAAGAGCAACCTGCTGAACCTCGTTGATCTGCGCGCCTCCGGCCGCGAGATCTCGCCATCGGTGATGCGCACCTTGGAGCGGCACGCCGCCGTGCAGTTGCAACAGATCGACGTGACTCAAGCCATCGACCATCGGCCGCTGATGAGAACCGCTTCG
>JAYTXB010000593.1:0-4311 GCA_043743205.1 Schlesneria sp. | reverse complement strand
AACCGATCTGTCAAACCTCCTGTGCCCCGACAGGGCACGATCATCACACGCCAACAAACCCAGGGCGGCGCTCGCTTGGGCTGCGCTGGCCCTGGGCTGATCTTCGAGGCACCCTTGGGGCGAAATCATGAATAGCGCAACTTCTAAATCCGCGTGCGAGGCATCATCACTCGTGCCGTAGAGCTTCGATGGCGTCCCTATGAGCGGCTCGGCGGGCAGGGTAGACGCCAAAGATGAGTCCGATTCCCTGCGAGGTGATCAGGGACATGACCGACCGACCAGGGCGCAATGTGAGGTTCGAGCGACGGCACGATTGGAGGAACGGAGTCGGGCGCAACGGCGGGCAAGCCGACGCAAATTGAATGCGTACTCGTGGGACGAGGTGTTGACTTGTAGAATGTCCGCAAGAATCGGCTGAAGGTTTCTTGTCAGGACAGTAAACGGTTCGCTCCCCAACAAGAAGACAATCCAACGAATGACTTTGAAACCGAGGTCGTGATGCACTCCATCTGGGATGTTTTGGACTCCGTTACTGCTGGTATGGCGTGCGATTCAACGAGTTTGTGACTACCCTCATTTCAATGCTGGTGGATCGTTAAGCTACGTCATTGCGTCTGATGCAACGTTGAGCGGATTGCGGAGTGAAGTCCATGTCAATTCACCAGGCAGTCACGAATGCGTCCGGAACTGATTCCGTGCCGAAGGAGTCTCCCCAGGAATTGCGTGCCTCGCGGCCGTTGGTGCCGCTTGTGTTGGGTGCTCTGCCGATCAAACAGCGGTTCACGGTTTTTGAACCGGTCGGGGCGGGTAGCTTTGCGACGGTCTATCGTGCTCAGGACAACGTGCTGGGCAGAATTGTGGCATTGAAACAGTTGCACGTGCCATTGCCGTTGTTACCGGAGATCTGGCAGCGTCAATTTACCACGGAACTGCGTGCGTCCGCGGCGCTCCATCACCCCAACCTCGTGGCGGTTTTCGACGCCGGGATCGATGAGCAGCGATGCTATATCGTGTGCGAGTTTGTCGCCGGTCGAACTCTAGCCAAGTGGTTGGTCGATCAATCACAGCCGATTGGCCCCGCGATGGCGGCGGAGATCATCGCGCAACTGGCTGACGGTGTGCAGCACGCGCACGAGGCTCAAATTCTGCACCGCGACTTGAAGCCGTCCAACATCCTGATCGACGAGGCGAGACCGCGTGGCGACCTGCCGTTCACGCCTCGCATCACGGATTTTGGCATGGCCCAGTTTCGTGAATTCGATGCCACGATCACTCTCGACGGCACGGTGATGGGGTCTCCGGCGTACATGTCGCCCGAACAGGCACTCGGACAAATTACACGACAAGGACCGGCCACCGACGTGTATTCGTTGGGCGTGATTCTGTACCAGCTTTTGACGAGGCAGACGCCGTTGAGAAACTCCAATGCGGCCGAGCTATTGCAAGCGGTCGTGGAGGATGTGCCTTGCTCGCCGCGACAATTTCGAGCCGACGTGCCCCGCGATTTGGAGGCGATTTGCCTCAAGTGCTTGGAAAAAGAGCCAGCGCGCCGGTATTCGAGCGCCTTGGAACTGGCACTCGACCTGCGTCGGTTTCTCGGCGGCGATCCGATCGTTGCTCGTTCGCCAAATAATCGTGAGCGCACCTGGCGCTGGATCAAACGACATCCTGCGGCGTTTCGATTGATGGTGACGATGTCCATCTGCGTGGCGGTCGTGATCGCGCTGTTGGTGAATCACAGTCAAACGGTCGCGACGCACAGCTTGAGCCTCACGACATTGAATGATCGGCTGGAGAAATCGAACGGGAGTCTCAGGTCTGCCCTTCAAGACTCGAATTCCGCCAAGCAGCGAGCCGAAGCCGAAGAGCAGTACGCCCTCGAATCCGTGTACTCGTATGACATGGGCCGGGCCTATGAGGCTTGGAAAAAATGGGACGCCAACGAACTTCACGCTCTCGTGGCTCGGTACGCCGAGGCTCCAGGGGAACTCGTGTCGTCCGCCGGCCTTCCGCGTTCTTCGTTGCGTGGCCCTTGTTGGTACTGGCTGAATCGTCAGTTGCATCGCGACTCGCGAGAAATCACCAAGCTGCCGCGTGCCGTGTATCGCATGGCGATTGCTCCGAGCGGAAAGAAATTGGTGGTGGCGGGACTTGACGATGTCCTGCGAATCGTCGAGTTCACGAGCGGTCGCACTCTCGACGAGTGGTCCGCCGGACAGAAAGAGGTCAACGGCTTGGCGTTCTCTCCGGACGGAGAAACTCTTTGGACTGCTGGCGACGACGGGACAATCAAGAGCTGGAATGTTGCGACGCACGCTCAGTCATTACGATTCGAGGCGCATCCCGGTCATCTGGCTTACGAAGTTTTGTACGACGCGCAGCGCGATCTGCTGATCACTTGTGGCAACGAGCCAACCATCCGACTCTGGGATGCGCGCACTGGAGAGCCACGCGGAATCTTGGAAGGTCACTCCGGCGCGGTTGACGTAATCTTGCTGCATCCCGATGGCCGTCGGTTATTCTCCGGATCGACCGATCAAACGATTCGAGTTTGGGATTTGGAAACGCGGACCAGCAGCACGGTCTCAGGTCGCATGCGTGAGAAGGTGCTGGCGTTGTCGCTGTCGATCGACGGTCGCCTTTTGGCGGCGGGCATGACGTCGGGCCACATGCTGGTGTGGGATCTGCAACGCAATGCGGCACGAATCGAAGGGAAACTCAAAGACCCGATTGATCGTATTCGCTTTGATGCGACCGCTGGTCGAGTGTTTGCCGTGGACTTGAATGGCGTGGTTTGGGAATGGCCGGTTCCCGCGTCCGATGAGTCTTCAAACGAGTCCTCGTCTCCGGCAAGTGTCTGGCAAGATACCGGCATCAAGCCTTACGACGTGCAACTTTCTCCGGATGGTCTCGAACTCCTGATGGCTCGCCGAGATGGCCGGGTCCACGCGTTTCCACTGTCTGCACCGGCGAACGACGACTTCACACTGCGGTTTTCGCAAGTTCGTCATTTCACCTGCCTCAAAGATGGTCGCATCGTCGTGTCCGAGGACAGTCAATTGATCTTGGTGGATCCCAAGTCTGCGGCACAGGCTCCGCAAGTGCTCGCCGCTGGCGTCTGGCCTTCGCTTGCGGCTTCGCCCGACGATTCATTGCTGTCGGCCAAGTCCACGACTGGCGAGGTCGCCGTTTGGCGGCTTTCGGACGGACAGAAAATGTTCAAGCGAGACGGCGCAACCCCCGGCGCGTACCAAGAAATGAGTTTTTCTAGTGACAGCCGTTGGCTCGCGTTGGCCAATAACAACGCCGGTTGTCTGGAGATTGTGGACACTCGAACGGGAGAAGTGGCTCGTCAGTTCGAGTCGCCTTTATGCTGGCATGCGCTGTTTTCCGCGAGCGGCAATTTACTGGCTTTCGATGCGTTGCGCGGCCCCCCCGCGATCGGTCGTGAGTTGCGATTGCTGGACTGGCCTTCGGGAGAACTTCGAGCAACGGTGCCGAGCCGTTCGGTCTACACCGGCACACATGCCATTTCTCCGGATGGCCGATTGGTTGCCGTCGCCGCTGACCGCACTGTTCAGCTTTTCGAGACTCAAACGGGGCAGCTTCGCCATGAACTCTTCGGGCATCGCGGAGCGATTAAGAGCGTCAGCTTTTCTCCCGACAGTCGCCGACTGGTGACCGCCGGTGGTGACGCCTGTGTGAAACTCTGGCATGTCTCGACTGGCCAAAACCTGCTGGACTTCTCCTGCCCCTCCAGCCAGTCGGCGGCGACCGGTGCTCAGTTCACGGCCGATGGCTGTTGGTTGGTGTATTCTACGAATGAGCACGCCATTCATTTCATCCGATTGAAGTGACCGGCAAGACTTCACTTTGCGGATCATCAGCCAGCCCAAGTTAAGCAAGCTCATCGGCACGATTTGCTCGACGGTCAAGTAGTTGCTCGAAATGTGATCGACGGCTTGACCTGCTGGGATCAAGGTGGACCTCGATCCGCGTGAGACAGCCACCGTAACGCCCAGTTATACCTCGCGCGGCCCCGAGTGATGTGACTTAGGCGAGCCGCATGCCGTAAGGCTGCGGGTTTCCTGCGGCGATCAAGAATCCGCAGCCTTACGGCATGCGGCTCGCCAAGGCCGCATTCGTAACCGCGCGAGATATAACAAGATGCCGAGGAGTTTCCGGGAGCGTTGAGTATTTCACGAACAACTGCTTAGCAGCCCGTTGAAAAACGTAGGATGGGCATCTTGCCCGTCCGATTTCCCGCAGAAAAACGACGGCCTAGAAGGCCATCCTACAGTTTTTCAACGG
>JAYTXB010000592.1:0-7907 GCA_043743205.1 Schlesneria sp. | reverse complement strand
CAACAAACCCAGGGCGGCGCTCGCTTGGGCTGCGCTGGCCCTGGGCTGATCTCCGAGGCCCCCTTGGGGCGAAATCATGAATAGCGCAACTTCTAAACTTCCGCGTTCGGAGGAGAGGGCTAGCAGAACTTTGAAAAGGGGTTTTGAAGGCACCCGTCGCGTCGCCCTCGCCACCTGCAGACGGGCGGGAGACGAGACAATGACTTGACCGCCCATGAGCGGCTGCACTCGCCATCGCTTTTGATCGTGCGAGAGACTTCCCCTTGGAACGACCAGTCGGCATGATCTCACCTCGCTCCGGTGGCACCTCGTTCAAAAAGTGGTGTCCCGGTGGAAACCTTTTGGCGCGCGCCGTGTTCAATGGCCGCCGTGAGGCAAATCGTCCGCGAAGAGACCCCTTCCCTGTGCCTGCTAACGCCCTACCTTCCTCGCCACCTGATGAATCTGGTTACCTCCGGGATCCAGAGGTGCAGCTCATGCTGCGCGCCAAAGAGGGGGACGATGCCGCGTTCACTCAGTTGGTGAAGGCGTACCAGGATCGGCTGACCAACATTTTCTTTCATCTGGTATCGAGCAAGGAAGCGGCGGAAGACTTGGCTCAAGATGTCTTCCTGCGGATCTACCGCGCGCGACATGGCTATCAGCCGACCGCACGCTTTTCGACGTGGCTGTTTCGAATCGCCAACAATCTCGCGAGCAACTCGCGCCGATCAAAAGGGCGACGCAAGGAAGTCAATCTGGCGGGGAGTGAATCGGGCCCGCTCGGCGTCCGACCGCAAGAGCAACTCGCCGTCGAGAAGTCGGGACTGATGCCTGCCCGGCAATTGGACAAGCAGGAACTACAAGCCGTCGTTCAAAAGGCGATGGAGACTCTGAACGAACGCCAGCGACTCGCGGTATTACTGAACAAGTACGAAGACATGAGCTATGAAGACATCGGCGAGGCGATGGAAATGTCGGCCGCGGCCGTGAAGTCACTGCTCTCAAGAGCACGTGAAAATTTGAGGCTGGTCTTAGAGCCTTACATGCAGTTGGGCCGAGAAGCCAAGTGAAACAACGTTAGATTTAGAAGAGTAACCCGCAGCGTCAGCGAGGGGTTCGATGATTTTGCGGGTTGTCACACTCCCTCGCTCACGCTTTTAGAAGTTGCACATTTTGAGTCGCGAAGCGACGACAGCGAATAGCCTCGGGCGTCAGCCCAAGGAATCTAGCGAGATTCGGAGTTCAGAGCCGCGCAGCGGCGGCAGGTTCGAGACCCAGCACGGCTGCCGCCGCTTCGCGGCTCACAACATCCATGCTTTTACCCCTTCCTCGGGCTGACGCCCGAGGCTATTTGCTACCGTCGCTTCGCGACTCAAAGCTATGCGCAACTTTTCAACTCACGCTGCGGGTGACTAGAACAAGTACCCGTCTCCGTGGTCCGCGTTCTCTGGTACACCCGGTAACTTCGCCTTCTCCGCTCGGAACTTTTTAGCTGCGATGGAAAAGACTCTCAGACTCTCCGCCGATCAACGTGACGATCTGGTGGCTTACTTGGACGGAGAACTTCCCGACCAAGTGGCCCAGGCGATCGACCAAGTGTTGGCACGCAGTGAGGTCGCTCGACATGAGGTCGAAGCACTCGCGCGAACTTGGGAGATGCTCGACGTTCTGCCAACTCCCAAAGCGTCTGAGGAGTTCATCGAACGCACGATGACGACTCTCAAGGTCGGTGAGGTTCCCTACGACATCACCGAGCAAGCGTGGTTCGGCTACTTGAAAAAGGGGGCGGTCCTTGCGGTCTGGATCGCGGCGCTCGGGGCCTCTGGATGGTTGGGCTTTCAAATCACCGCCCGCTGGATTCCCAACGAACACGAACTCATGCTGGAAGACCTGCCCGTGTTGCAGCGTCTGGACGACTACCAAGAAATTCGGACGATTGATTTTCTGGAGCAACTCCACCGTAGCCGCGCGTTCGATTTGTCCGCTGAGAAAGGTTGAACGATGTCTCCGCGCAGCCTTATTCCCCTTGTGATACTTGGCCCGCTGGTCGCGGCCTTGATGTTCGTATGTCCTCAGTCAGTCAGCGCCGCCGATCCGCCGCCGCGTGTTACGCAAATCCCTGCGACTAATCCGCTCGACGATCGTTATCGGCAAATCGAAAAGATGCCGGAACAGGAGCGAGACCGCTTACAGCGGAACATCGCCGAGTTTCAGCAGCTCACGCCCGAGCAACAGGCCCACTATCGCGATCTGCATCAGAAGCTCGCAGAGAACAAAGCGGGCGGTGGCCAACTCGCCACTCTGCTGAGCGAGTACACCACTTGGCTGACCACGCTCACGCCGAGCCAGCGCGATGAATTGAGCAATGAACCGGACCCGGCCAAGAAGGTGACGATGGTCAATCGGTTTAAGCGGGAGCAGGACGCACGGCAGGAGTCCGCACCTTCGGAAACACCAGACGGTCCCTCTGGAGATGCGCGTCCGTTCCCGAAGCGTGGAATGTTTCCCGGCCCGTACCTCTCCTCGACCGAACTGTCCGCAGTGATGAAAGTCATCGCCGCAGATGTCCGCATGGAGCGTGACAAGGCGAACAACGAATCGGTCCTCGACTTCTACCGTGAAGTTCTCAAGACAAGTACTCGACAGGCCGGTGGCCCGCGCGAATGGCCTGAACGAGAACTCATGTCAAAAATTGAGGCGGCCATCGACCGAACCGAGCAACGTGAAGTCCTCCGTCGTAATCCAGAGAACAAACGGCACACGGTCATTCACCTCATCTTGTTCGGAATCATGAATCAGGCTTTTCAAGAAGTGAAATCCCAACGACCCTCGTCGGCGGATCTGCTCCAATTGATGGGCACTCTCGATCAACGCGATCGCGAGCGGCTGACATTACTCCCTCAGCACATGCAAGATTTTGAACTCGAACGCCGGTATTTCGTCGGCCGCAAAGACGACCCGAGGCCCCGCATGAATGAGGTGCGTGAGCAGATCAACAGACTCTTCAATGAGTTGGGAGTCCGTCCTCCCGGAGGCGATGGTCCTCGTCAAGGGCCGGGTGGATTTGGTCCAGGCGGATTCGGTTCCGGACCATTTCCGCCGCGAGATGGAATGCCCGATGGTCGAGACGGCGGAAGAGATGGGGGTGGAAAGGATGGAAATGGCCGACCACCTCGCAACGGAGGTGGTCCCGACAAACCGAGACGCCCCGTTGTGCCCGAGTAGCGTCGTGGAGCAGATCAAGGCCCGCGCCTCATTCACCATCCGCGATGCGGCTTCCTATTTGAAAGGCCATCATGCGTAGTTCGCTCTGGTTGATGTTGACCGCTTTCGTGATGGTTGAGCTGGTCGCACCCAGCGTTTCGCAATGTGACGAGCCTCCGGCCACACTGCTCGGTCTGCCGCTGGTCTTTCGCGAAGACTTCGAGTCGAGCAATCTCGATCGCTGGGAGCCGAGTGACGCCAAGGCGTGGAAGATCGACGTGCAGAACGGCAACAAAGTCGGCAGCCAGTTCCAGCACATCGTGACCAAGACGCCGGTTCGGTCGCCGTTCAACCGATCCGTCGCGAAAGACGTGATCGTTGGGAACTGCGTTCTCGACGTGAAGCTGCAATCGACCGCCCGCGACTATCCTCACCGCTCGCTCTGCCTGTTCTTCGGCTACCAAGACCCGGCTCATCTGTACTACGTCCATCTCGGCCAGAAGACCGACGATCACGCGAACCAAATTTTCATCGTCAACAATGAACCTCGCAAAAAGATTTCCGTGAAGACCACCGAGGGGACTCCTTGGGACAACCAGTGGCATCACGCGCGCGTCGTACGGGACGTGGAGAGTGGCAAGATCGCAGTCTTCTTCGACGACATGCAAACCCCCGCAATGACGGCCGTGGACCAGACCTTCACTTGGGGACAAGTCGGCATCGGCTCGTTCGATGACACCGGTAACTTCGACGACGTGCTGGTCTACGGAACCAAGGTCGAAAGACCAGCAGCGGCGAAGTGACGCCCGCTGCTCATTCCAACGACACAACTCTGCTGATCGAACGCCGAATACGTTTTTCCTTCATCCCCGGATCGTCTCTCCAATGCGTCAGTCGAGTTTCTTCCGCAGCGTCTCTCATGCGTGTGCGGGCCTCGTCCATCTGTTTCTCACTCAGCGGAACGCGCGGCTCCACGTGATCGCCGCGCTGGCCACCGTCGGACTTGCGGCGTGGTTGAGGGTCGATTCGATTCGCTGGGCGATCCTGTTGCTCACCATCGGTGCCGTCTGTGCGGGTGAGACCATCAACACGACAGTCGAAGCGTTGGTCGATTTGCTCTCGCCTGAATGGCATGAGCGCGCGAAGGTTGCCAAAGATGTCTCCGCCGGAGCCGTTCTGCTCTTGGCGATCACCGCCATCGCCGTGGGATTGCTCGTTCTCGGTCCACCCCTGTGGATGGCGCTGTTCCCGAATGCGTGGTGACTCGGAACCAGCCTCACGCGGCGAGTGAACAAGATCAGTGCCATGGGGCCATGAGTATTTTCAAGAGGAGAACCGAGCACGCACGCCGCGTAATCCACGCCGATCAACAGTCGATCCAAGGTCACACACGGATCCGGAACAGTGATCCGCGATCAAACCGGGCTTCCCGGCCGGAGAGTCTTTCACGAGAATCAAACCGAGCCATCAGGCTTGTTGCCGGACATTCACAGGGGGCGTTCACGATGCGTTGGGGATGTTGGATTACGATCATCGTGGGACTGGTCTCGCCGCTCGATGCGCAGGACAAGCCAGCGGTCTCGTTGGTCAGTGCGATCCAGCGGACGGTAGAGGATGAGATCACGATGAAGACGCTCGGTGGCGGACAGTTTTGGGGCGATGTGGTCTTCTTCCACGGTTGGCACATTCAGCAGAACATCTTCACTCGGCACTACCGCTTGCTCGATGAACACGACAACCGTCATGTTTCGGGGACGCTCGAACAGTGCCGTGAAAAACTCGCACAGATCAAGGTTGAACAAAAGCTGGCACCGATGACCGGTCGCGGTGTCGTGTTGATTCACGGCATCTTGCGTTCGTCGAAGTGCCTGAATGCAATGGCCGCGACTCTGAATGAGGCCGGGTATCGCACGTTTCAGTTCGACTACCCGAGTACACAGGTCAGCATCCCCGACGCCGCCGAATACCTCCATCAAACGATCGAGTCGCTCACGGGGATCGAGGAACTGTCGATCGTGGCTCACAGCATGGGCGGCCTCGTCACGCGCGCGTACTTCGCCGAACACCACGATCCCCGCTTTCGCCGCGTCGTGATGTTGGGAACTCCCAATCACGGGGCTGAGTTGGCAGACCTCGTTCACCAAAACTTTCTGGTCCGCGCGGCAGCCGGTCCAGGTGGCAGGCAACTCGTCACGGACTCCAAAGGATTGATTCGGTCGTTGCCATCACCCCAGTGTGAGTTCGCCATCATTGCCGGTGCTCGACACAACCCCGCCGGTTGGAACCCGCTCATCCCCGGAGACGACGACGGCACCGTAACCGTGGCCAGCACGCGGCTGATCGGTGCGACCGACTTCTCGACCGTACAGACAACTCACACGTCGATGCTGCGAAATCCGGAAGCGATCGGCCAGACTCTGCGGTTTCTCAATGAAGGTCGGTTGCGCGCCGATCGCGCGGCGGAGCCAATCGTGGCGAAACCCGAACCGGTGGTCGAGGCAACCGACTCCTCAACTCCTGCGCAGGAGTGACCGCCGCGTGTCCGCTTCAGAACCCACCACCGTCTTCGCTGCTGTCGGCGAAGTCGGCCTGCGACTGTTGGTGAACGCCTTCTATCGCAGCGTTCCCACCGATGAGCTGCTCGCGCCGATGTATCCCGCTCACGAACTGATCGCGGCCGAACAACGACTGGGCGACTTTCTCATTTATCGGTTCGGTGGCCCAGACACCTATCTGCGAGAACGAGGCAACCCGGCGCTGCGAATGCGTCATGCCGCATATCCAATCACTCCGACCGTCCGCGATCGCTGGGTCTCTTTAATGGACGCGGCTCTCCTCGAAGTCGCCTTCCCCATGGAAGTCGCTGCCGTCGTCCGGCCCTTCCTCCACGAGGCCGCCACGTTCCTCATCAACCGCGCGTAAGAACCAAATCGCGGTAGCCTGTGCTTCAGGAGAAGCAGCCGGAGCGCACCGACAAACTCTGCGGTGACGGGGTGGCCGGGGTTGGAGCTGCTTTGGGCGAAACCCCGGAATAATAGGCCAAAACGACGTGATGGAACTCTCTAGCGAACTCGCGCACCTTGCAGAAGAGGATCGACGACATCCACCTGAACCCCGTTCGCCAGGGCTTGGTTAAGCAGGCCCGCGACTGGAAGTGGTCGAGTACAGGAGGGCTTGAACAGTGGCCCCTCAACGACCTGGAACCCCGACCCGATCCCGTGGGACTGGCTGGAAGACCTGCGGGACATTCCATGACCACCACGCTGTTACTGACCGGGGTTTCGTCCAAAGCGGCTCCAACCCCGTTCACCTCGCCGAACGACCAAGTTCAGCAGCGGCGGGGCATCGGTGAGCTATGAAGTCTCAGAAACGAATCATGCCCCGCCGTCTGCTGCAGCGCCAGGTTCGGCGTGCCTTGTGCCCTCGGCCGGCGACCGCACCTCGGCGACCGTGCCCCGCAGCTCGCTGAGCTTGACCAGCCACAGGTCCGCGAACTGCGGCGGGATAACGATGCGAACCTCGGTCCGTCCGTCGGCGAGCGGCCGCACTTCAAAGGAGTCGCACGCCTCTTGCGCCATCGAGAAAGGCTCGTCCTCACCACGCACTTCAGCCATCGCACCCCCACGTCCTCTGCGGCCGAACAGTGAATTGACCCGCACGCTGGCTAACTCGGCCGGGCATTTGATGTGGGTCTGGTCTTCACGTGACGCAACATGCCGTGGGCCAAACGGGTTGTCAACGACGACCTTGAAAATCGTGTTGTGTTGGGTACGGTGTTAGACGGTAGGGTGTGTGGGGTCATCGGAACACACGATTTTTGGTCGTGAGTTGGTGCGTTCCGAAGACTTCATGCACCCTACGATTACTCGATCTGGTTGAGGGAGCTTAGGTTGGATCGGAGGAATAATTTGCAATTGGCGGGGAGCAGCGGGGTCAGGCTGTGAAATGCCATGCTTGGACGGGAAACGGCTGATTGAGTGAGTATAATGTGGGACTTGTGGCGTACAACGGCGAGATTGTCTCGTAAAATCGCGATTCTTGGACAGGTATCGCTGTTGTGTCGGCTGTGTTCGTCATTTTATCGTCTGTGTGCACAATTTTACGAGCTGTTCTCGGCATTTTATTGGCGGTGTTCGCCATTTTACTTGACTTAATCGTCGTTTTATTGGCCTGTTTCTGGCTGCTCTTCATCGTTCTTCGAGTCTCGGGGAATCGATCCCCTGTTGCTGTTCGCCAAGCTCGGGGAGGAGACCTTCGGTCGTTGCGTTTCGGCGGGGTCAGGAGACCCGCGCCGAACGAACGGAGGACAGATCAAAGGGGTCAGCGACGGTCTTGGATACTGTCAATGACGGATTCAAAACTTTTTTTGAATTCCTGTTTGACGGAGAGTGACGGATCGCGTTGGGTGAGCATCGGGGGGTGGATTTGTTGAGGCATCACTCGGGTGTTCAATGGTTTTGATGGAGGCGAAGTTTTGTTTTAATAACGAGGCTCAGTGAAACGGAGCAGAGGTCTGCGGGGACGCAACTCTGCAAGGGATAGTTGAGTCGAGGGTGAGTCAATGGACTCCAGAGAGCGTTTTAGTTTGTGGCTGGAACGCTCTCTGTATTTTTCCATTCCTCGTTGTTTTTGATGAGCAGGTTGAGGATCGTGATGAGCTTGCGCAGGCAGGCCACGATCGCGACTTTGGACTCTTTGCCTTTGGCTTTCAAACGTTGATA
>JAYTXB010000591.1:0-2331 GCA_043743205.1 Schlesneria sp. | reverse complement strand
AATAATCAGATCGCATACTTCAGGTAGGGTGGGCACTGCCCACCAATACACCTTTGATTGTGGTGGGCGATGCCCACCCTACATTAAATGTGCAAAGCCCCCTCTAGGGCACGATCATCACACGCCAACAAACCCAGGGCGGCGCTCGCCTGGGCTGCGCTGGCCCTGGGCTGATCTCCGAGGCCCTCTTGGGGCGAAATCAAGAATAGCGCAACTTCTAAACGCGGGAGTGAGGACGAGATTCAATCAGAGATCAGGCAGCGCGACGGCTGCGTTCGCCCAACCGCCCAAAAGAAAACGGAGGACGGCCGTTACGACCGTCCATCGAGTGAGACGTTTCACCGCGAGGGCATGGTCTCAGGACCGGCGCATCAATCACTGTCGGAGTTTGGTGAGCCGGGTGCCGTGAGACCTCGGACTTTTCGGCGAAGAACCCGGGGCCTAACGGCACCCGGCTCACCTCGATCATCAGATTGATACCGCCAGTTGTTCATGCGCCGTTCCTCAGTGGGACCCGAGAGAGGTCCAAACGACAGATGCCCCCTCTGCTGGAGCGACACTCATGAAGAAGTTTCAGTTCAGTCTCGAACGTCTGTTGCGATTTCATCAGCAAAGGCAGAAGGAGGCGGAACACAAGCTGCGGCAGGCGGCGCTGGAACGCGCTGGGGCTGCGGCGGAAGTCGATCGCATCGAACGACTGATTGTCGAGGCGTGCCAGCTCAATGAATCCGTCGGAAAGTCGATCGAACCAGCCACACGCATCAATTCGGCGCGACACTTGGAAGTTCTCAGTCAGACCTTGACGGGGGCGCAAGAAAAGCTGGAGGGAGCCGACCAGCGATTTCGAGAAGTGAGGGAGGAATGCACTAGGGCGACTCAAAGCGTGGAAGCCTTTCTACATTTGCGAGATCAACAGCGGACGGAACACCGCGACAAGGCCAATCGCCAACAACAGATTGAACTGGATGAAGTCGTGATGCGGCGCTGGTCGGGGAATGTCTCTGACGATCCCGCATTCCCGACAGGACTGACCGGATGAAGATGCTGATACAGGTCGTGCTGGTCGCGGTCGTCGTGGGAGGCGTATCGGCGGGGGGCTCGTACTTTTTGAGGCCGAAGCCAGTCGCGGTCGTGGCTGCGGGGACCGAGGCTAATCAGACCGCCGCTACCGATCCTGCAGCACCGAGTTCGACGGAGGCCACTCACGACGGAGTCCCTTCAGAGAGTACGCCGACGAGCGTCTCGAAGAACTCCGAAGCCGTTCCCGACGTGAAGCCACTCGCCTCGACGACGGACCCCGAACATCCGGGCGTCATGGCTGTGGTTCCCGAGTTGCCGGTAGCCGTCCGGCCTCCGTATGTGACGGACGGCGATGAAGCCGGTTTGCTCATTACCGCCTTGCGTTCTCGTGCCCAGGCGGCGGACATTGCGGAGCGGTCACTGGCGGAGCGACAAGCGGGCTTGAGGCTGATCTTCGACGACCTGCGTACCGAACAGACGTTGGCCGCCAAGCTGAGGCAGCGTGTCCTGGAAGAGCTGGCTGAATCGAAACGGTTCGTCGAGCAAACGCTGAAGGTCACGGACGGCGAGCGCGAGACCCTACGCCGTGAACACGAAGAGTCACGCGCCGCAGCCGAGGTCGCGTTGAGTGCCGCGCAGGACGAACTGGGGAGTTTGAAGAAACAACTCGAAGCCCTGCGAGAAGTACAAGACGAACAAGTCCGCGCGAAGCAGCAACTTGACGTGAAGCGCAAGGCTTCCTCGACAACCACCAATGGAGACGGAGCGACGGACACGAGTGGTTCACCGGCCGAGATCGCCAATCTCAAAAAGCTGACTGCGGTTTACGACAGTATGCCACCGGACAACGTCGCTACCGTCTGCCAGCAACTGGTGAAGAAAGGTCGGCTGGCAGCCGTCGTCGCGCTGCTCAATGGAATGAAGGAACGCCAGTCGGCAAAGGTTCTCACCGCGATCTCGGATAGCGATCCGACGCTCGCTGCCGATCTGAGTGAGCGGCTCAAAAGTTTGAAGACAGCGACCACGACACCTGCCGAGTAACGGTGAGCTGCGAAGCGACCCTGTGTTGCAGCGTCGGCTGACGAGTCGGTGCGATGAGCGGGAGAGTCCTTGCAAATTCGGGAATGCCGAACACCCGATCTTGATTTTTAGACGCGAAGTCGTGCGACGGCACGGAATCTACCGGGGCAAGCCCAGTCGGTGAGACATCCCTTATACCTCGCGCGGTGGACATTGAGACATTTGGTGAGCCGCATGCCGTGAGGCTGCGGGTGCTTTGACACCGGAAGAAACCCGTGGCCTCACGGCACA
>JAYTXB010000590.1:0-1611 GCA_043743205.1 Schlesneria sp. | reverse complement strand
GTCCGCCTGTTGATCGACGTGACCGGACGGATCGATTGTAAAAAACGTGAAGCCCACTGCCGCAGTGACATCCACATCCGCAGTCGTCTTCAAATGGTCCGCATCTGCGCCGACGAGACCAGTCCAACCTGCGGCGGCTGCGCCGCGTAGAGCATCGCCCATCACTTGGCGCGGCATGCGCGAAGTCCGCGACATCTCACGAATGGACTGCTGAGGATAGATCGGCGCAATGCCGTCACCCGCTTCGAGCATCGCAGCGACATGTCCCGGCGTCGCGAGGCCGATGCGATCACCAAATCCAAAACTGGGTTGAAGGCCAAGAGGCTGACAAGTCAAAGGCATGGTGTTCTCTTGTCCCATCGCCCCCGTCTGCGGGGGAGAGGGCTAGGGTGAGGGGGATTATTTGTTGTTGTTTACAACTTTTGGACTGCGGCGATTGATCGCCGCTTTGCTTTCTTCAGCCGAGGGCAAGGTTCCGTTTGAAGAGGGCGTGGTCGAGAACAGAAAGCGGGGATGAATCGCCGCACTCCAAATCTATACCTCGCGCGGTCACGAATGAGGCCTTGGCGAGCCGCACGCCGTAAGGCTGCGGGTTCTTAATCGCCGCAGGAAACCCGCAGCCTTACGGCATGCGGCTCGCCTAAAACACATCACTCGTGGCCACGCGAGGTATAACCAACCAAACGCCGATACTCCGCCATCGTTTGCTGCGCTGCTGCGAGCGAATCGGGCCACGGGAGGGCTTCGGCGGACAGGTAGCCTTGGTAATTGATCTCGTGCAGGGCGGCAATGATCGGCGCATAGTTCAGGTGCCCACAACCGGCCGGTCGGCGATTGGAATCGACGAAGTGAACGTGGCCGATCCACTTTCCACCGTCCTGCAAACCGGACGCGATATCGACCTCTTCGATGTTCATGTGAAAGAGGTCGGCCAGCAGCCGCACGTTATCGGTGTCGAGCGACTCCATCAGGGAAGCACCCGCCGCTTCGGTCGTGATGAGATTGGTCTCGTACCGATTGAGCGGTTCGTAGAGGAGCGGCACGTTGTAGCGACGGGCCTGTTCGCCGAGTTCATTCAGCGCGGCCTTCAACCAATCGAGAGCCTGCTCTTTGGAAACGCTGTCTCCCCAGCGGCCCTGCATCGAACCGATGATGGCCGGTGCGCCGTGCGGCCCCCCGAAGTCGATCATCGACCGAATGAAGTCTTTCGCACGCAGTCGAGTCGCCTCATCGGGACTGGTGAGACACAGCTTGTGCTTCACCCAACCGGCCCCCGTCCCCACTGCGGCCAAGCTCAACGAGTGAGCCTTCAGCAGCGCGGCCAACTCCGTCTGCGAGACCGCATCCGACCCGGGAGCAAACAACTCGACGGCATCAAACCCCAGCTCGGCCGCGTGGCGACAAGCGGCAGGCAGATCGTCCCAAAACACAAATGGGCCACCTTTCGCTTCGGCAACCAGACTGATCGTGACGGCAGATTTCATAAACAACTCACTTTGGACTGCGGCGATTGATCGCCGCTTTGGTTTTGCGGCGGAACCGACTTTGGTTTGGATGGAAGACGCATCCAACAGAAGTCTTGTGAGCCGGGTGCCGTGAGGCCCCGGACTT
>JAYTXB010000589.1:0-1448 GCA_043743205.1 Schlesneria sp. | reverse complement strand
ATGGCTTCCGCCGTGGCCGTCTCGACCCGCTCGTTATCGCTCGCCGATACCGGTTCCGGTGCGCGCGCCATCTCGACCGATGTGCAGCGCGACTTCCTGGCCGATCTCCAGCGTGCGACCGGCTTCACCGAACGAACAGCGACCGCCGTGACATTCACCGTGCCTGATCGCAACGGCGACGGGCGACCGGACAAACTGCGTTACGCTTGGTCGGGAACGGCCGGTGCGCCGCTCACGTTGCAGATGAACGGCGGCACCGTGCAAAACCTCGCCACCAACGTCCAACAATTCGACCTGAGCTTTCGCACGAAAGCGATCACGGCTCCCGTCGTCCCCGACGAAAGCCCGCCCACTTCGGGGCGACTGTTGTTTGTGTCCGGCGGGACTTACACACCTCCCACGTTCTTGCAGGTGCTCAACGGTCAAGGCGGGACGGTGGCCCTGATGTCGAGTGAGAACCCCAAGGTCACGCTGTTTCAATCGTGGGGCTTCAATGTCACAACGATTGCCGCCTCGCAATCCGCCGCCGACTTCACGGCCGCGTTCGCTCAAAACGACGTGGTCTTCGTGTCGAGTGAACCGGGAACCTCCGTTGCGGAAAGCCGACTCAAGGACATCACGTTGGGGATCGTCAACGAGAACCCCGACCTGACCGAATCCCACGGCTTCTATCTGGGAAGCGGCACCACCACCGGAACGGCCATCAAAATCGGTGCGACGAACCACTACATCACGCAGGGATATTCGCCGCTGCAACAGGTCTCGATTCTCACGCTCTCGAACACACTGCAATCGTTTCTCAGTCCCAAAGCGAGTTCGATGTCGATCCTCGGGCTGAACACCTCGAACAACACCGTGGACTTCGCCACGATTGCCGCCGGACGCATCGGCGTGAGTGGTTCCACGATCCCCGGTCGTCGCGTGCAGTTGCCGTGGGCCGCTCCCTCGTTCGACGCGAACAGCTTGACGACCGAGGGACAAAACCTATTCAAGCAATCGCTGCTCTGGGCGGCAGGAGCCGGTGCCAGTGGAGACCCCTCGCTGGTCAATGTCGGCAACTCCAACTCATCCAGCCTGAAGGGCTACTACTACTTTATGAGTGCCGAAATGGTGGCGACTCCCATCACGTTGACGACCAAAGGGGAGATGTTGGAACTGGCGGCCTACGTCAAATCCAACAGCCTGCCGATTCGCTTGGCCCTCTATTCCGATGTGGGAGGCGTCCCCTCGTCACGCCTCGGACAAACGGGACTGCTACCGGGAACGGGCCGCAGTACGTGGATCACGGGAGGCATCACGCCGCTCGTCCTCAACCCCGGCACTTACTGGCTGGTGACCGCACTCAGCGATAATGGGCAGTACGTCTATTTCGCCGCTCCCAACGGCATTTCCTGTTCGCGAATTACCAAGACCACGTTCAGCTTGGGGTGCCCCGCCACGTGGGCACC
>JAYTXB010000588.1:0-5967 GCA_043743205.1 Schlesneria sp. | reverse complement strand
AAGCTCACGCTCGATGAGTTTCCCGAGCAATTCCGCGATCGCATCAAGCCCGTCTTCGAGCGACTGGGCAAGACGGAACTCACTGCTGACGACTTCGCGAAACTTCCCAACCCCGGTGGCATGGGCGGTCCCGGCGGACAACGTCCCGATCCGAAGGAGAGCTTCAAGCAGTTCGACAAGAACAACGATGGCAAGCTGACCAAGGACGAGTTGCCCGAACCGCTTCGCAATCGCATCGGACAGGTTTTTGAGAGACTCGGCAAGACCGAGCTGACTGAGGAAGAGTGGGTTCAAGCGGCGGGACGCTTCATGGCTCAAGCCGGTGGCCCCGGCGGTCAGCGCCCTGAACCCGGCGCGATGTTCAAACAGTTCGATGCGAATGGTGATGGCAAGCTGACCAAAGACGAGATGCCCGTCGAAATGCGCGAACGGATGGCTCCCGTGTTCGAGCGGCTCGGCAAGTCCGAGATCACGCAAGACGAATTCGCTCGTGGAGTCGAACGGTTAAGTGGGGCAGGTGAAGGTCGGCCCGGTCAGAATCCAGAAGGGCGACGCCCTGAGGGAGAGCGTCGTCCGGAAGGGGATCGCGGCCCTGAATCACGCCGACCTGAGGGTGATCGCCGTCCTGAGGGTGATCGCCGTCCCGAGGGCGAACGTGCTCCAGAAGGTCGCAGACCCGAAGGGGATCGTGGTCCCGAGGTCCGACGCCCGGAAGAACGACGACCGGATGGTGATCGTAACCCCGATGCTCATCGCCCTGACGGTGAACGCCGTCCTGAGGGAGATCGCGGTCCAGAAGGCCGACGTCCTGAAGGAGATCGTGGGCCTGATGTTCGTCGCCTCGAGGCGCGTGGTCCGGAAGGTCGTGGCCCCGACGGGGATCGCCGACCAGATGGTCCGCGCGGTCCGGTGATTGTTCGCATGCTCGACAAGAACAATGACGGTCGCATCTCGAAGGATGAGTTGGCCAAGTTGGTGGACCTGTTCGATGAACTCGACACCAATCACGATGGCCAACTCGATCCGTTCGAGTTGATCGGTGGCCCGATGAGTCCACCGCGCGATGGTGCTGGCCCTGCGGGTGAACGCCGCCCTCAAGGCGATCGCGGTTCCGATGCTCGTCGTCCTGAAGGAGAACGCCGAGACTCAGCGCGTCCCGAGCGACCTCGCAGTGAGAGCGATGGCCGTCGCCCAGAGCGTGACCGCGAGCAGCCACGCGAACGAGAGGATCGGCCTCGCAACTGAACGACGCTCTGTCCGTGATACGGACTTCGGCAATCAACAGGCCCCGTTCGAGACCACTCGAACGGGGCCTTGTCGTTGACCGGCTCAGGCTACAAACGGAACTGCCGCGAGGATCGTCGTCGCAATTCAAGTTCATCACGCCGCTCCATCTCACACCGAACTCGCACGAGACCGAATGCCTCAGAGAGACTGCAAAACCAGCGATTTCACGTAGCCATCGGTCCCGTTTCTGAGAATTCTCCGAGGCATTAGTTCACGGCTTTGACATGTTTCAGAGTCACGGCTAGCATCCGCCGCCCATCGCTTCGGGTTGCCCAAAGGAGCAGGTCTCGTGGTGGACAACCTTAATTCTGATGAGCCTGAAGACGATGGCAGAAATGCGATGACGCGAGGCTATGTTCTCGCTTCTCGCGTCACTTCGATTGGTATTCAACTGCTCATCTATGTCGGTCTCGGCTGGTGGGCAGATTCAACGTGGAAGACAACCCCTTGGCTAATGCTGCTGGGGGTCGTTATTGGTTTTGTCGTCATGCTGATGGAGCTGCTTCAGATCGCGAAGGAGTCCGCTCGGTCGCCAAAGGCTCATGTGCAGCATAGGGGTAACGAGCGGGGCGGTGGCTCGTGAAGTCGCTGTTTCTCCAGCAGTTTCGGTTGGCTCTTTCGGTTTTTGCGGTGGCTCTGTTACTGCTGTTTCCGATATCGAGTCGGTTTGGTGCGGCGGGTGTTGAGGGATTGCTGGCTGCGGCTGTGATTTGCTTGGCTCCGGGCTGCATTGTGTTGCTGATTCCGGTGCTGATGCGGCGAAGTCCTGTGGTGGGCCTGGCGGCTCTGGCTGCAGGTTTGTTGAGGATGTTGTTTGTGTTGGCTGGGTTGCTCGCCGTTACGGTGCTTCGGCCAGACATTCCTCCGATGGTGTTTGGTGGTTGCTTAGTTGTGCTGTATCTCGTTTCGCTCTGCGTTGAGACGTGGTCGGTGGTTCGGTCTCTGCAGTAGTCTGTGAATTCGGGTTGTGTTGGGCTGAGGTTACTTTCCTCGCTGAGGTTATGGGCACATGTCGGCTGGTCACGGTCCCTTCGATCACGTGAAAGACAGCTCAGTCTTCGAGTTGCCTCAGTTCGTGGGGAACATCTTTGGCTTCAGCCAGATTCACCTGCCAGCGATTGGTTCGTTTCAGATTACGAAGTTCATGGTGCTACAAGTTGTGGCCGCTGTGTTCACGATTGTTGTTTTTCGCGGGCTAGCCAAGCGGGTTGGCGGCGGCGCACCCGCCACTGGTCGTTGGTGGAATTTTTGGGAAGCGATCGCTGTCTTCGTTCGCGATGAAGTTGTTCGTCCATCAATTGGTATCCCTCATCATCACGATCACGGGGCGGTTAATACCCACGGTGCGGTGGCGGTCTCGGTCGGGCATCCGGCGGATCGTTATCTGCCGTATGTTTGGACCGTGTTCTTCTATATTCTGTTTTGCAATCTCCTTGGTGCGATCCCGTTCTTGGGTTCGCCCACGGCGGACACGGGAATTACTGCGGTTCTAGCGGGCATGACGTTCCTGCACGTCGTTCGCTACGGGTCGGAGCGATCTGGGTTTGTTGGGTTTTGGAAGTCTCTTGTCCCCGGGATGGACTTGCCTGGTCCGCTGGGATTGATTTTGGTGCCGATGATTTGGGCGATTGAAGCGGCCGGGTTGCTCATCAAGCATATGGTGTTAGCGATTCGTTTGTTTGCAAATTTGATGGCCGGACATACGGTTTTGAGTGTGTTTTTGGGCTTCATTGCATTGGCAGCCAATCAAGGCGCTGTGTGGTGGATCGTGATGCCTTCCAGTACGTTTGCTCAGTTAGCGATCGGGCTGCTGGAGTTGTTTGTTGCCTTCTTGCAAGCCTATGTTTTCGCGCTAATGACATCGCTATTTATTAGTTCTGCTGTGAATCCGCACTGAACGAGTTGTTCTGCTAGCGGAGTGGTTTTGGATTGTGTGTGTTTCTGCGAATACCCTGTCGAGTCGTGGCGGCTCGCGGGCTGATGCAGTTTGGGTTGGTTGTCCTGGTTTCAGGGTGAGGAGAATAAAAGTGAGTCAGATGTTTCGACTGATGGCCTGCGTGGCGGCTGCGTTTCTCGTCCTGTCGGCTCCTGCGATGGCAGCCGACGGTGGCATGAGTGGGATTCATTTTTCGGGTGCCATTGGCGCTGCGGTGACGATCATTGGTGCCGGTCTCGGCATCGGTAAGATCGGGCAAGCGGCTGTCGAGAGTATGGCACGTCAGCCTGAAGCGGCTGGCCAGATTCAAACCGCGATGATCATCGCTGCCGCGCTGATTGAAGGTGTGACGCTGTTCGCACTCGTGGTTTGCTTCCTCAGCAACGGTTCGTACATGCCGTTCAAGGCTGGTTGATCTCGGTCGATTGAGACTGGGGTTGCTGTGTCCTGTTTGTGCTGATGTGTTCGTTGTTTTGGCTGTCAGGTTTTGAATATGTCCCGATTCGTTCGCTGCCTTTGTGTTGCGATGCTCTGTCTGTCGGTTGCGATGAGCTTGGGTTCCCAGGTTGTTGCTGCCGATCAGGGGGCACCGGCTGGGCATGAAGCGCCTGCTCATCAAGACGAGGGTGTTCCTGGATTGATTCCAAGGGGCGATCTCGCATTTTGGTCGCTGGTGACGTTCACGCTGATGATGCTCGTGCTGGGCAAGTTCGTCTGGCCGCAGTTAAATGACGGGTTAGTCGAGCGCGAGCGTAAAATTCGGCAAGACATTGCGGACGCTGAAGCAGGGCGGCATAAGTCAGAGGCGATGGTCAAGGAGCACGAAGCTCGGTTGGCAAAAGTGCAGGATGAGGTTCGTGAAATCTTGGCGGAGGCTCGGCGTGATGCTGAGCATACGAAGCTGGAGATTGTCACGGCGGCACAAAAGGAAGCCGAAGCGACAAAGCTACGGGCCATTGCTGAGATCGAGCGATCTAAGGATCAGGCTTTGGCTGAGTTGTTCGACTTGGTGTCGAGCAAAGTTGTCGATGCCGCGGAACACAGGATCGTCCGCAGCCTCGACGGTTCGGATCACGAACGGCTCGTTCGCGAGTCGTTGGCTCAGTTGAATGTTCGGCGAAATTGATTGGTCGCAGGTTACTGGCAGCTTCACGATGAAATTGCCTGACCGTCTGCTTTGCGGCGATTTGCTTAGGACACGAACGATTTCGTTCAGTCAGCAGGATGAATGTTGCGGATAGTCAGACTCAATCGCGAACTCCAAATGTGATGGAAGACCCGAGCGCCCAATCGGTCGCCAAGGTCTATGCCGTTGCGTATTTGGATTCGGCGGGTGCGTCTGGCTCGGACGATGCGGTCTCTGAGTTGTCGTCGTTCGTCGATGATGTCTTGTCACCCAATGTTCAGTTCGATCAATTGATGCGCGGCTCGGCCTTGGGGCGCGATGAGAAGCTTCAGTTAATTGGTCGAGTTGTTACCGGTCGTGCGACGCCGTTGTTCACCAAGTTTTTGAAGGTTCTCGCCCATCATGGGCGAGTCGATTTATTGCGTTCGATCCGACAGCAGGTCGAGATCGAGCATGAACGTCGAGCGGGCAAGAGGCGAATCAGCGTCAGTAGTGCCGTTGAATTGTCCCCGGAATCCGTGGCTACGATTCGGTCTTCGTTGGCCACATCGCTCGGATGCGATCCCATTTTGGAAACGCGAATTGATCCGTCGCTGATTGGCGGTTTGGTCGTTCGCGTCGGAGATACCGTCTACGACGGATCCCTAAAAACACAGGTCAAGCAACTTCGCGCTCGATTGCGCGAGAGGTGTCTGAATGAAATTCAACGCGGGCGAGATCGCTTCAGTCATCCAGAAGGAAATTGAAGACTTCAGCGGCCAACTTCAAACGAGTGAAGTCGGTCGTGTCGTCGAAGTGGGTGACGGTATCGCGCGAGTCTACGGCTTGGCTTCGGCCATGGCCGGTGAAATGGTCGAATTCTCCAGCGGTGTTCGCGGACAGGTCTTCAACCTGGAAGAGAACTCCGTCGGCGTGATCATTCTCGGCGATTACTTGAAGATCGCTGAAGGTGACGAGGTCAAGACGACCGGCAAACTGCTTTCTGTCGCAGTTGGCGATGCGCTCATCGGGCGCGTGGTCGATCCGTTGGGCAACGCGCTCGACGGCAAAGGCCCCGTCATGACGAGCGACTTCCGTCCGCTCGAAAACACCGCGCCGGGGGTCTCCGGTCGTCAGCCGGTCAAGCAGCCGCTGCAAACCGGGATTAAGGCCGTCGATGCCATGACGCCGGTCGGTCGCGGTCAACGCGAGCTGATCATCGGCGACCGCAAAACAGGCAAGACCGCCGTCGCGATTGATGCGATCATTAATCAAAAGGGCGGCGATGTCATCTGCGTGTATGTGTCGTGCGGTCAACGGGCCAGTTCGACCGCCGCGATTGTCGAAGCTCTGACCAAAGCGGGCGCGATGGACTACACGATCGTCGTGAGTGCCTCCGCCAGTGATCCTGCCCCGCTCCAATATATTGCTCCGTATGCCGGTGCCGCGATTGCCGAGTACTTCATGTACCAAGGTAAGCACACGCTGGTTGTGTATGACGATTTGACTCGCCAAGCTACCGCTTATCGTCAACTTTCATTGCTCATGCGACGACCTCCTGGTCGCGAAGCCTATCCTGGTGACGTGTTCTACTGCCACAGCCGGTTGCTCGAACGAGCGGCCAAGCTGAGCGATGAAC
>JAYTXB010000587.1:0-15891 GCA_043743205.1 Schlesneria sp. | reverse complement strand
ACGACGGCCTGCTGTGTCGGTGGCCGGCCGCTCCGAACTCAGATGAATGAGCTGCAACGTGGTGCTCAGATCGTGATCGGAACGCCTGGTCGTGTGATCGACTTGATGGAGCGTGGTTGCCTCGTCTTAGACCATCTGAAAATCGTGGTCCTCGATGAAGCCGACCGAATGCTGGACATCGGTTTCCGTCCCGACATCGAGCGAATTCTTCGGCGCTGCCCGGCGGATCGACAAACGTTGCTCCTGTCCGCCACGCTGCCAGCTCCGGTCGAACGACTCGCTCAACGCTACATGCAGCAGCCGGAACGGATCGACATGTCGATCGACACGGTGCGCAGCGACACCATCGACCAGTACTACGTCGCCGTCGATCACGATCGCAAGTTTCCGGTGTTGGTCAGGCTGCTCGTTCAAGAACGGCCTCAACAAGCGATCGTCTTCACACGCACCAAGCGCGGTGCCGAAGAAGTCTTTCGCCGGTTCGGTGGTCGGTTGGAGCAGACGGCGTTCATTCACGGTGATCTTGCTCAAACAGCACGCGACCGAGTGATGCGCCAGTTCCGCGATGGCACGATCCGACTGCTCATCGCCACCGACGTGATGGGACGCGGGATCGATGTCAGCGGCATCTCGCACATCATCAACTATGACATCCCTCAAGACTGCGACGACTACGTCCATCGCATCGGCCGTACCGGGCGATTGTCATCGACCGAAACGAAAGGCTCCGCATTCACCTTCGTCTCCGGCGATGAAGGCGATCTTCTGACCAACATCGAAATGCGAGTCAACTTGGTCATCGAACCTTATGCCGTTCACGGTGTGGAAGCTCATCGCGGTCGCCCCAAACGGCAACACGTCAGCGAACTCCCCCCCGCCGAAACCAAGATCGAACCGGTCAATGAAGACGACTTCTGGTCCGTGGCGTAACCCGAAATTATTGGCCAAACTCGCTGGTTTCAGATCAGTGGCGACTCGCCTTCAGTGCCACTGCGGCAGGCTTGTGACGCGATACGAAATCGCTAAACTCCTGCCGCGTCGGCGAACACGCTGAAGCCGGGGAGTGTCCGGCACTCAACAAACACAACACGGCAAGGTAGCTCAGTCGGTTAGAGCACAGGCTTCATAAGCCTGGGGTCGCGGGTTCGAGTCCCGCCCTTGCTATCACGAAAGGCCCCTATTTTCAGGGGCTTTTCGCATTCTTTGGTCACGGCGGACAACTCGCCGGTCGAACCATCGTTGCGACGTGTTTCTTGGACTTGCGTCACGTTGCGGACACCTACTGCGCCTGTTTCTGCGCCGCCTTGAATGACCAGTCCGGGGGCGTTCGTGGCGGCGTCGATGAGGTTGTCGGTGACTTGCAGGTAATGCTTTTCGGACACCGCCATCGAATGGCCGATCCACTTGCTGACGGCGTGCTGTGGGTTCGTGCGGGCGAAGTCCGTCTCGGCGGAGCGTCGCAGCGTTTGGTACAGGTCGTCCCACGGGCTGAGTCCGGCCCGTTGAATGATCTTCTCCAAGCCACGATGCAAGTTCGACCGGTGCGAGCCGAGCTTGATGATGCGATGAACGGCGTCCCCTTCGTATTGAGTCCGCGCCTGCGACCGCTCCGCTTCGGTGAATTCGTCGAGGTCGCGTTGGAACGTGCTGTTCACCCACTCACGGAACGCGGGGGCTGGCGGAGCTTCATCGAACGCGGCTTGCAGGATCGGCAACAGGTCCGTCGTGATGGGCACGATGCGAGTGGAATCAGTCTTGGGGGCGTAGACCGTCAGTCGCTTCCTCGCCCAATCGACATCCGCCCACGTCAGCCGATGCGTTTCGCTGGGGGTTCGCAATCCCGCGAAGCGAGCCAGCCCGAACAAGGCTTGCCATTCTGAGGAGGGACAGGCGGACAGGATCGCTCCCGCTTCGTCGGGCGTCACGTACCGATCTCGGTTCGCGGCCAAGACGGAACTCTTGAGCTTGCGGAAGGGGCTGCGGTCGATCAACTCACGATCCACGGCGGCGTTGAAGATTGTCTTGGCGTCACGGGCACGATTGCGGACGGTCGTTTCGCTCAACCCTTCCGCCAGCATCGAAGCCCGCCAGTCGGCCGCCCCGTTCGGCGTCAGTTCATTCAGGCGCGTCTTGTTCCCGAAGAATGTCCGCATTCGCTTGGCGGTCGCGTTCAGCCGGTCGAGACTTCCCGGCTTGAGTTCCGACTTTCGTTGGTCGAGATACTTCGTCAACCACGCATCGAGCGTGAGGCACGGATTCACGGGTTCGCGCGGTTCAACCAACCCGACCGCAACCAACTTGGCGTGAAGATCGTCGCTCAAGTCGGCCAGCCAGCGGGACGTATCACGGTCAGGGGCGTTGCCCATCAGCTTGGCGGAGTGCAGCGCCTCAACCCGGAGCTTGAAAGAATCGGCATCGCGCTTGGAGCAACTGCCGATGCGGATGGCTTTGCGGACACCATCGCCCGCGACGAACTGAATGCGACGGTTGCCGGATGAGTCGGTCGAGATGCTGGCCATGAGAGAAAACTTTCTTGAAGCGACCGGACGGCAGCGGGTGAGGCTTCAAGTTCTCACCACACTGCCGCCGGTCAAAGGCGTGAGGAAGTCTATCGACCCGCCGCGATGATGCGAGCGAGGTTTGTTTTGAACGAACACGTGGCATGAGGGGGCGTCAGAACCCCGTTGGGGGCGTTATGTGATCGACGGAGCGGAAGCTGGATGTCTCCGGGTTCCATTTGAGGGGGACGATTCCCGTTTCGCCGTTGCGATGTTTCTCGACGATCAGTTCGGCGACGGATTGATCTTGCGTGGCGTCGTGGTAGCCCGGTCGGTGGATGAAGGTGACGATATCGGCGTCTTGTTCGACCGCTCCGCTTTCGCGGATGTCACACAAGCGGGGGCGTTTGCCATCGCGCTTGTCGGCGTCTCGGTTCAGTTGGGCGAGAACGATCACGGGGAGTTCACACGACATGGCCAGCAGCTTCAGGCGTCGGCTGATTTGGGCCACCTGCTGTTCTCGGTTGACGCGACGATCTTCCGGTTCGATCAGTTGCAGGTAGTCGATGATGGCCACGTCGATCTTGCGTTTCCGTTTCATGAGCCGGGTCATCGCACTGAGTTGAACGACCGTCTGGCCAACGTCATCCGAGATAAACAGCTTCAACCGACCAAGCTGTTCTGCCGCGTGGCAGAGGGTTTGGTTGTGTCGCCCGTCTCCGCAGTTGATTTGCTTCCGCGTCAGTCCCGTTGTGCGGCTGAGCATTCTCACCGTGAGGTCGAGACGTGGCATTTCAAGGGAGACGAACAGCACGGAACCGCCTGCTTCACAGACGTTCTGAGCCACGTTCAGAGCGAACGCACTCTTCCCCATACCGGGCCGCGCCCCGATGACGATCACTTGCCCAGGCTGAAGCCCGCTGGTCATCGCGTCGAACGGCTCGAAGCCCGTCATCAAGCCTTCACGCCGGACAAACCCGCTGCCGATGGCATCGCGCAGAATGCCCCCGATGCTCTGCTCGCCGGACCGGATGGATGCGTGCATCGCGTCGTGAATCCGCCGCTCGGCGTTCATCAGGGCTTCGTCAATCGAGTCCTCTTCGCTGAACGACAACAGAACCGTAGGGGGGCGCGGAGGCTTCGGAACGCACCCATTCTTCGCGCATCCCCGCGTCAGGAAGGTGTGTTCCGAAGACTCCACACACCCTACGACAACTTGAAACCGGAAGACCGTTTTCCATCCGCCACCGCAGTTGCCCACGCACGGGAGGCGTTCATCGGCCAGACCCTTCGCGTAGGGAGCGAGTCATCGCGACCCACCTTCACCACTGGCCCCAATGGTGGTGCTCGCAGACTCGACCCACGCTGCAATGCTCAATTCCGTCACTGAGAGCGCGGCATAAAATTACTGTCGCCGTAAATTACAGCAGTGCAGCCATTGACAGGCGGCGGCGGCGGCGGCGCAATTATCGTGCCAGCCGTACCTGTGGTACGCATCCGTCACGAGAAGTGACCAAGTTCTTTCCACAAAGGAGCCATTCATGACGAGCCGTTCATTGACAATGTTGGTACTTGCAACCGGGATGATGATGGTTGGCTGGACGATGCGACACGATGAACCGAAGTTCGCGCTCATGGAAGTTGCGGATCAGACACAATTGGTGGGAGGCTCTGGGGGAGGCGTTTGTACTCCAGCAGCTGCAACGTGCGCGACATGCGCAGCGAATGTGTGTGCCGTGAACGCCGCAGGAAACGGTTGCACCACGACTGGAGGATCCGAAGGTTGTGGTACGGCATTACCGCAAGATGTTTGTGTGGGTTTTTTCGGGACGTGTTACTCCTACTACGGAGGGTTCACCTGTGGTGGTCCACAAATGCCTTCCCCGTGCATACCAAACGCATTTGGAATGGGGCCGCCCCCCATCATGGCCATGATCATCACCGGTTGTGCGGCAGGCCCTTGCGTAGCATCCACCAACTACACGATGTGTTCTAACTGTCGGTGAGCAAAATTCGAGGCGTCCCGGCGCAGATGCGGTGGGGCGCCTCGGCGGTTTCCCGAGTCTCGATGGTTCTCCAGTCGCTTCAGTATTTCGTACGGCGAGCTGAGGATCAGTATGTACACAATTGGCGGAAGGCGAAGTCCGGCTTTTCTCAAAACCGGACTTCATGAGAGATTCGAGTTCCGCTGGTTTTCATGTACGAGTCCTAAGCGAGCACCTCGTAGTGGCTCGACAATTTAATTGGTATCGGGCCTTGGAACCTTCGATGCGATGATGATTTTGATGACGAGGAAATCGCGATGCTGCTACTGATGTTCGCCTTGGCTTGTAATGACCCGAGTACGGTGGAGCTTGAGGCGATTTTCCGGCAAAACGCCTTGCAGGCACAGACGCTGCGTGTGCAGTGGCAGCGAACAATTTCAGAGACGCCGAGTATGCAGCAGGTCTACGAGCGGCTTGCGGAGCAGCAGGATAAAACAGCAGCGGACGCCTCATTCAAATCCGCAGAACGCGAGGTGGCGAAACGCCAAGCGGAAAGCATCCGGCAGTTTCTGGCGAAACGAGCCAGCGCCTCCACTGAATCGTTTCAACAGGATTACTGGTCGGATCGTGAGCACTTCCAATTTCGGCTTCCGGTTAATCCAGACAACGATGGGACTGTTTTCTCTGCTTCGTCAGCTTGGAAACCGTTTCCCGATGATGATCCGACTCCGGTTTCGCTGCCAACTATCTTTGGGAAGATCGCGATTGTTTCTCGGGGGCCTGCGACCAGTCGACTCTTTCGACGGTGGAATGGGCGTCAGCACAAAGGAGGGGTCTTTGCTGGTCTGATCGGCAGCAAGCAACCCGAACTGGCCTCGGCTCACTTCCCCCCGCTGGCGATGCGCCCGGTGGAATGGGGGGGCGTCGCATCGCCGCTGGACTCATTTTTTGATCCGAACCCCATTCGAGAACGAATCATCGGTCACGCGCAGATTAAGGGAGTCGATACGCTGGTTTGGGAACGGGCATGGGAACGCAGCAAGGCTGTTTGGACAGTCATGATCGGCTATGTCGATCCCATCCGCGCCGCGATACCGCTCCGATTGGAAATCTACGGAACCGAGGCATCGCCGCAACCGGAACACTTCGCCGTCCCTTGGGAGGATCGACACGTCAAATTGGGCGTCTTCTTTCCAACCCAAGTGGTTGAGTGCTCCAGGATGTCCGAACACGACGGCATGGTCTACCCCGCTCGCGGGACGATTGAGCATCTCCAACCATTGGGACTCGAACCTGGGAATGATGTGGTCGTTGTGAAACGAGAAGAGTGGATCATCCATTCCATCGAGAAGGATCGTCCGATGAGCGAAGAGATGTTCGCGTTGAAGTTTCCCGCCAATACCGTCTTCGTCGATCAGACCCGCGATGAAACGCGATTGACGGGTGATGTGGATGGCTATTCGGCGCGTGCCATCGGAGGACTGCGTCCCACATCGCCATTGAAGCCGTGGTGGCGGCAAACATGGCTGCTAGTTTCGAGTCTCAGTGCCCTCGTGTTGGGTTTGGGAGTGTTGCAATGGCGACGCAGAAAGTCGTAAGTCGGTTGCTGTTTGCGGTCGCGCTCGCATTTCAGACACTGCTGCCAGTCGATGTGTGTCGCGCGGCCGACATGGAAGGAACGGCGATACCCGGCTGTGGCGAAACAGCCGCATTCTCCCTGTTACGACTGCAGGGGACGGATGTTGTGCTGAGCAAAGTCAGCGAATCATTCCGCCAGCGGAACCCGCGATTCGAGTTTCGACGGGTCTCCATCCGTGAGTTGCGAGACGTTGTGGAAGGATTTGGCGTGCGCACCACGGCGGTTCGCTGGCCCGCCAACCGCCTCGAACAACTTCCAACACCGAGCATCCTGTACTTTCGACCGAAGCGATGGGCTGTCAATCCGTCCTCCGATACGGGCCACTTCATCACCGTGTCTGGCATTGAAGAAGGCCAAGTGAGTGCGTTTGATTGGGCACCAATCTCAACTAACCCTGAGTTGCGGCTTCCCCTTGAGGTTGTCCGCTCGGCGTGGGATGGCGATGCGATCATTTTGGAAGGAAAGGGTAATGCGGCAGACTGGATTTGGCCGTGCCTAATCGCTGGAGTCGTGGTGGTACTCTTATCAGTAATTTGGAGACGAAGTGCGCGGGACGCGACCGTGGCCTTGTTGGTCGTCGGCACTTGCCTGAACTGTGGATGCTCGCGGACTGCGCCGTCACCGGTTGTGACTGAGCCGCTGCTCGTCTTCGCCGACGCTGCCAAGTCGCTGGGGCTTGTGTCAGGCGACCGCCCCATTGAAGTCCGCTTTGCATTTCAAGTGAGAAAACAGGGACCGGTGACGATTCGTGAAGTCTCGAAATCCTGCGGATGCACCACCATCAACTCGGAACTGGTTGGCCGATCTCTGGAGGCTGGCTCGTCGCACGAACTCGTTCTGCAACTGAACCCGAACGGCACGGCGGCCCGCGCCGAGGTCAGTACGGTGACACTAAAAACGGAACCCGCATCAGCCGCGCCGATCATTCTCGCATTGTCGTACCGATGCCGCTCCGCACCGCGAGTTTCGGTCTCCGAAGTCTTTATTGAGAGCAATCTGCAACAGCCGTCCAAGACGGAATTTGAAATCACGTATCACCGCGCACCGGGGGACTTGAAGGCGGAACTCAAACTCGCCGAGAGCGACTTTGGAGAGTTTCAAACGGAGAAGGTCGTCAGCAAGACGGAAGACTTCCATGTTCACGATGATGTCAACCAAAAGTTGCTGATCGACATGACGACGGTGCAACTGCGTTCCAATCGAACCTATGACTACGGGGTGCATCGGTCTCAGATGACCCTCGCTTTCGAGGGACATCCCAAGCAGACATTGCCAGTCGTCGTTCGCGTCCTGCATCCGTTTCGCCCGCAGTTTTCTCGCGTCTTCTGCGGCCCACTGAAAGTCGGACAGACTTGGACGAAGGACATCCCGATTCAGCGCGGCGCGGAAGATTTGAAAGTGCAATCCATCGACTGCGAGCCGGCTTGGATACACAGCAAACTGTCTGGCCGGAAGCTTGCGGTAAGTGTTCTGGCTCCCGAGAAAACCGGTCGGTTTGAGGGACGGATTACCGTCCGGTTTGAAGGAGACAATCCTCCTGCCGTGACCATTCCCATCAGCGGCACGGTGATCGAGAACTGATGTTCCGCCACGCCGTCACTTCGACTCTCTCCTCGCGATAAGTTTCCTGAAGGCATGGGACGTTCGTTTGTCCCTCAGCGTTGAAGTGACTGTAACCGTCGGCACCAAAGTCCGGGGTAGACCAAGCGATGCCACTTCGTCATCGGCGCGGGACTGAGCATGTGAATCTGGTTCACGTTCGTCTGTTGTGGAGTGCAGCGTCCGGCTTCGCTCTCTGGATTGCGGCGGTGGTTCCCGGTGGAGGCTGGCTCGCATGCGTCGCGATGGTTCCGGTGATGCGGTCGATGCGGCAGTCACACAATTGCGTCGAGGCAGCGGGCCTAGCTGTCGTGTTTGCCTCGGCTTGGGCGTTTCTAAAGATGGAATGGCTGGCCGCGATGGGGTGTCGCGGTGACAACCGTTCCCTCTTTTTCATCGGCTGGTGTCTGGTGATGCTCGTGTTGATTGCTTCGCACGCCTTCGGTGTCACAGCATGTTATTGGCTATGCCGACGACGAGGTTGGCTCTGTTCCGCAGCGTTGTCCACGTCTTGGTTGATGGCGGAATTGCTTGCCGACTGTTTGTTGAGGATCGTCTTAGGACTCACGCTGGACCCCTTGCGAATCGCGACCACGCAGTTGAACGGCAGTCCTCTGGTGCAGTGCGCCGATTGGGGAGGGGTGCCGCTCGTCGGCTGGCTGGTGGCGCTGGCCAATGGACTGGTCATTGATCTGATTTGGACAGACGACTCGACGGTGAGGTCCGCCAGAACACAGAACGCGAATCGAGTTTTCTGTGGGCTGTTGTTCTGGGCGTTTCTCTACGGGGGCGTTCGACCATGGACCAGCCTCGTTGATCGCGGGCCAACCGTGTGGCTGATGCCCGACGTGTGGCGGTCGTCGATCACGGAATTGGCGATGCCTCTCGGCGAGGCCGATTTCTGCATTTGGCCCGAGACCTCTATTTCAGGCGTGCTGGGCGCGGATGAGCAACTGGAAGATCAGTTGCGCAGCGCAGCGCGAGAGACTCAAACGACAATCATCATCGGGTGCCAGCGATTCGGTGACACACCAGCCGGACTCTATAACTCAGCCTGTCTGATTCCGCCGGACGGTCGTGAACTGAAGACCAGCGACAAACATTTCCTGGGACCGGCGACGGAGTATGCCCCGCCACTGGCCAGATGGTTTGGAGTACCCGATCCCTCGCCCGGTTACTCTTCGGGACGACCGGTTTGTTGGACGATGCCCGACGGCCTGCGGATCGGGGCGGGAATCTGTCACGACGCATCGTTTCCCGAATGGTCGCGCGGAATGACGACTGGGGGTGCGGACCTGTTGGTCTTGCTGGCGAGTGAAGGATTCAGCGAGTCACCGCAGCTCAAGCATCAACTGCTGGCGTGTTCGAGGCTGAGGGCCATCGAGTCGCGGCGAACCCTGTTGCGCTGTGCCAACGATGGCATCACTGCGGTGATTGACGGAACGGGGCGAGTCGTGACCAGAACTCATGACTGGTCGTCGCACGAACCGTTGGTGGCCGGTCGGGTTCCCCTGACAACGGGTGTGAGTCTGTACCATCGGTGCGGGAATACCGTCACCATCATTCTCGTGACCTGTGTCGCGATCCTCGCAGAGATTTGCCGGTCGATCCCAACGCCAAGCAATCTCGAGGGCGTCTTGAAGAAAGGGAACGCATGAACCGTCGAGTCTCTGGCTTTACGCTGATCGAACTGCTCGTCGCAATGGGGATTATCGGGTTGTTTTTGGCGCTGTTGTTGCCTGCGGTGCAATCGGTGCGGGAGGCCGCGCGGAGGAGTCAGTGCCAGAATCACCTGAAGCAGATCGGGCTGGCACTGCACAATTACCACGACACTCATCGGGTGTTGCCGCCGGGAACGACATCGAGGTTTCCGTCAGCGCGGACGCTGTTCACGACGCTGGTGACCAGTGCCGGGTACTTTGATCCGAAGCTCTCGACACCGGAGACGCCGTGGCTGATCCAGTTGCTGCCGCAACTCGATCAAGTTTCCGCTTGGCAGTCTTTTGATGGGGATGTTGGCTGCTTCGGGCATATCAACCTTCGTCCGCCCTACTTCGCGACGGGACTCAACGCCAACGCGAAACTGATGACGACGCGACTGCCCGTTCTCCAATGTCCCAGCGACCAGAGTCGCAGTTTTCAATTCGATCTGAACGCCTTGCTCGGTGCCTCCTTGAACATCCCCGTGTTGGAGTGTGCCCGCGCGAATTACGCCGCCAACTGGGGCAACACGACGTGGGAGCAGGATGCCGACCTCGACGGAGACGGTGTCGATGAGCCGCAGGTCCGGTTCCTCAAGGCTCCGTTTGGACGATCGCGCAGCGTCGTATGGTCCGATTTTTCGGACGGCACGGATCAGACGGCAGTTGTCTCGGAGGTGCGTCAGGGGGTGGCGATCGATGCCAGGGGAGCCTTTCTCACGACCTTGCCGGGCGGATGCTTCTACATGTCGCGGTTTCCTCCGAACGGAACTCGCGACTTCCACAACCGGGTCCCCGCGACCGGCCCCGGAAGCGGTGATCAGATGCCGTTCCCCGCAACCTGCAACCCGTCCAGCGGATTGCCGTGCAGCTATCAACCAATCCCGTCGCTCAGCTTTGCCGGTTCGCGCAGCCCTCATTCGGGAGGTGTCTTCGTCCTGATGGGAAGTGGCCGCGTCCGTTTGGTCAGTGACAGCATTGATCATCCCACATGGATGTCCCTCCATGGGATGTCGGATGGCGTGAATTCTTTGAGCGAATGAGCCAACCACAACCGCAGGGCCAGTACGAACTAAACCTCACGCGGCCTGATCTGAATGGTCTGCCCTCGGCCTCGTGCCGGGGGTTCAACGGCTTTTGCGCTACTTCAGATTAGTGGCCAGAACCCGGTCCCGCCAATGCCTCAAATCCACCAACAGCACCTTGAAATTGTTTGGCGGCATCTCCATCGGACCAGACTCCTACCTCGTGAAGCCGGGCCGCTCGGCGCGGGGCGGGGAAGTAGGAACCCGCCTCACCTCGCCGAGCCGATTTCATCCGAGGCAGTTTCGAACCCGCTCGGAACCCGTGGGCGAAATCGTAGCGTTGCAGCGTGCAAACAAAAGACTCACCCAAACGTCCGGACACATATGCAGTCGCACTGAGAACGCTCTTGGGAAGGACCCATCGAGGTTCAACTGCCGGACGAAGCAGTCGGATTGCAGCCGGTGGCGTTTCTCAAGAAATGATTCCGCTCAACCGTTGCCTCGGTAGGGAAACACTAACTTCCCTCGTGACCTCACCCAAGCAGCCGAACAAGTTCAGTCGGCCGGGAGAACCTAACGCTTCCCAAACGCCGATAGGTTCTTCCTAGCGTTTGCTTCCGGGGACTCCATACAGCCCACTTCCGTTGTGTGACACACTTTCTTGCCAATGCCGCGTGAGCAACCCGCCGCCAGTCCTCGCCCGTCACGTCGAGACACCAGCCATCCTCATCGTCCCAGCAGTAGACCGCAGCGTCCGAGTAGGAGTTGCCACCCGGCAGCTTGGCACGATCTCTTTGGTCATGCTCCAACGCCTGTTGAGCCGCTCGCAAGAGTCGATGTGTACTCACCAGCCCTCGGACCTCACCGTAGACGATGAAGTCGGATTCGCTCGTCACCGTCAGGGGGCCGATCATGCTGCGATGCTCCGGCCGTTCGGTGTTGCTCATTTCAGATTCCCTTTGTCCGCTTGATGAGAGACACCAGCCCGACGAGCGGACCAGCATCGGAACCGATGCCGCTCATCAGCGGAGAGAAGAATCCACGCCCAGCCGTTCGCCAGCGTCGCGTTTGCCACGTCCCTTGACCGAACGGGCATTTGATCGTCCCGCAACACCAGAAGCCGGGAGACGCGATTCTGAGGCGTCGTCAGCGCCCAAGCCGGCCACGGCCTCACCGCCACCCCGCAGCGCGGCGAGATGCTCGGCATGATCGACCAACGCCAGCCGGTCGAACTCCGACAGCATCGGCCACAGTTCGGCGAGACGGTTCAGGCCGTCATCCCGTGCGTCGCCAAGCCGTTCCCGCGCACCAACTGCGCCGGATTCTGCGCCACTCGCTGGGGAGGTATGTTCCCCGGAATCGCCTAAGTCCCGCCAACCATAGACGTTCTCTTCCACCCGGTGACCGGGTGGCACAGGCTTCATAAGCCTGGGGTCGCGGGTTCGAGTCCCGCCCTTGCTACTCAAAAAAGCCCCTGTTTTGCAGGGGTTTTCGCATTCTTTGACCACGGCGGACAACGGCTCAAAACGGTCTTCGGTTAAACTCCGATGACATCAACGAGTGAAAGACCGCCAGGGTACTTCACCAGGTAGACCTTCAATACTTCGTCTCCGTAGTGGTTGATGACCTTCACCGCGATCTTGCCTTTGAGCGGCGCGGGGAACGGCTGGCTGGTGGTCGAGTACAGCGCGGACCAGGCCGCTTCGTCGATGTCAGCTTTCAAGGCGCGTTTGAGTTTGTCGAACGGCTGGTCCGCTCCCGTGAAGTAGGCGTGACGGACGAAGAAACTCTCGCCGTCGTAGTTCGTGTCGATAAACCAGCAGGCGATGTCGTCGGTCGAGTGACTGCGAATCTCGCCCGTCGTCGGGTCGTAGACATCGACGCCCTTGATTTCGACTTGCCATGAAGAGGAAGAGGGATCGACCACAGATTTCACAGATGACACAGATAAGACGGAAGGCGAGGGAGAGGCAGAGGCAGAGGTTTTTGACTTTGTCTTGGTCTTCTTCCCATCTGTGTGATCCGTGAAATCTGTGCCATCTGTGGGAGTGTCGCGCGTGGGAGTGCTATCCGTGGTCTCGACTCTTCGGATTTCAATATCCGGTTCGCCGAAGACCATGAACAGGTTTCCTGCTCCGGTCTTCTTGAGCAGTTCGTCGCCCATGCTGAGGTCGGGGTTCATGCGGCAGGTTTGGACGCGGAGCTTGCCGAAGTTTTTGGATTCCTCCTCGACGTGCGGATCAAAGGCGAAGCCGAGGACGTAGAGGATGTCGAAGCCCTGTCCTTTGACAGCTTCTTTGGCCGCTTCCTTCAGCAGTTCGGGACCGACCGTGCCGTGTTCGGGGCCGATGCAGATGGCGACTCGTTTGGAGTCTCCGTTGGCGTCGGTGAACTCGCCCGCCGCGTGCAGCCATTCGCCGGGGAACGGGTCGAGCGAATCGAACTTCAGGCGTTCCTTTTTGTCGCGCGCCTGAATGCCCGCCTTGCGGAGGTTGTCGATGATCATCGTGCCGAACTGGTCGGGACCGATGACGCGGACCGAGAGACCGTCCTTGCCTGCCGCACGTTCCTTCTTCTGTTCGACGGTCAGGTGGCGATGAGGCGAAAGGCTTTCCACCGTGAACGGGCCGGTGACGCGGACCTTGCTGTTGTCTTCGTAGGGCTTGTCGAACAGGAGTTCGGTGTCGGCGTGTTTGGAGATGGCCGCGTCGATCTGCGAGCGGGTCATCCCCTCTTTGATGTCCGGGTTGTTGGCGATCGACTTGAGCGTGACATGCGGCACGCGCTTGTAGACGAAGCCTTTTTTGATGTCCGTCGTCTCTTTCTCCCTCTCCCCTTCATAAGGGGAGAGGGACGGGGTGAGGGGTCTGTCTTCGACGCCTGATTCACCGTTCAGCCCCCTCACCCTAACCCTCTCCCCCGCAGCGGGGGCGAGGGGACCGGACAAGTCCAAACCTTTCTTCCGCCCTTCGGGCGAATCGGCCAACAAGTAAAACGGGAAGCGGGCGGCCATGAGGCGGGTGCGGGCCAGGGCCAGAGCGACTCGGCTGGTGTCGAGGGTGATCCAGCGGCGGCCCCACTGCTCGGCCACGTAGGCCGTCGTCCCCGATCCGCACGTCGGGTCCAGCACCAAGTCTCCGGGGTCCGTCGTCATCAGCATCGCTCGTTCGATGACTTTGACGTTTGTCTCGACGACATACATCTTGTCTGAAGCAAATCCAGCGTGCCCGGTGTCGAGCCATGCGTTCGAGATCGGATTCACCGGGTTATCTTGGAGAAATCGAACATAGCTCAAGGTGTTCCCAGCAAGTCCGATCCGATTGGCTTGGCGCAGCCTTTCCATTCCATCGGGGTAGTTTGTTTTCCAATGACTGTTGGTAGTCGGACGGTATGTTCGGCCGTCGAATTCAAACGGAGTGTCGCGGTTCGCCGCACCTTGTCCACATAGATCACCGAGTCGATAGATCGATGCTCCATCAGGTATGGCCACCGTACCGTCGCGTTCATCGGACATCATCGTTCGGCGAGTGCCATCGGGGAGTTCGAGATATTTGTATGCCGCGTCCCCTCGCTCATCAGTCGTCTTTGGTTGAAAGAGTTGCCGGTACTTTGCGATGTCTTTTTGTTTTGAGTACCAAACGAGGTAGTCACCTATGCGTGAAAGGCCCGATGTCGCGAACCCACCCGTCGTCGCAAAGTAGACAATGCTCTGAAAGTTCTCACTGCCGAACACCTCGTCCATCACCGATCTCATGAGATGCACGTTCTCGTCACCGATCTGGACGAAGACGCTGCCGGTTTCGGTGAGCAGGTCGCGGGCGGAGGTCAGGCGGTCGCGGAGGTACGACAGGTAGCTGTGAATCCCCAGCTCCCACGTGTCGCGGAAGGCTCGCACCTGTTCGGGCTGCCGCGTGGCGTCCTCGGCCTTGCCGTCCTTCACGTCCCGCTTGCGAGTGCTCACCTGCCAGTTGCTGCCGAACTTGATCCCATACGGCGGATCGAAATAGATCGTCTGCACCTGACCCTTCAGCCCCTCCTTCTCCGCCAGACTGGTCATCACCGCCAGCGAGTCCCCCAGAATCATCCGGTTCGACCAGTGCTGGTCGTGATGATAGAAGTCCACCTTCTTGTCGAACGTGTCGATCCCGTTGAAGTCGGCAAACAGATCGAGTTGCTTCTCGCCCGCTTCCGGTTGAGGTTGCCTCGCCTTCAGGTCTTCAATGATCGCCTGCGGATGAATTTTCTCCTGGATGTAAATCGGCACGACGGGGACTTCGAGCGGCTTTGAGTCCTGCTCATCCTTCCCCTTCCACACCAACTGCGGATCAAGCGACGCATCGCGCGGATAGAGCTTCACCTTGTGCGGCTCATCGGGCATGAAGTCGCGCAGCTCCTCGGTCGGAATGTTCTTCCGCGTGTCGGAGTGCTTGATGGCTTCCACAGGAGTGGACGTCTTCGAGGCAGGCGATGAAGTCGGGGATGTACCGCGTCTCGGCGTTTCGCGCACGGTCCGCAAGGCGACTTCGGTGACAGGCGGCTCCAAACAGTCAGGCTCAACGATCAGCAACTGGACCGCCGAGATGTTTCTGCCGTACACGTTGCTCAAGCTGCTGCAAAACGTCCCGCCTCAACCGGGCACTCACTGGCGAGCCAACTTCCCGGCTCACGGTCGTGTGATTGTCACTGTGTTGCTGCCCGCTTCGTTGCCGGTGGTGAGGACCACGAAGACTTTGAACGAGGCCACGTCGGTGGGGGCGCTGAGGCCGTCGGTCGTCGAGAACGTCGTCGTGCCGGGGGAGATGTTGCCGATGACGGTGGCGGTGGCCGCGTCATAGGCGGGGCCGGACGACATCCGCATCTGGTAGTTGTCGAGGTTCGGGTTGTCGGAGGCCGTCCATTGGAAATCGGCCTGCTGCGTGGCGGCGTTCCATTGCCCCGTCAGCGTCTCCGCGTCGGGCGTGCTGCCGGGTTGAGGATACACGTCGGGCAGAGACGTGGCGAACGGATGCGTCGCCCCGTATTCCACCGCGATCGCCTCGCGATAGAGGACGAATCGACTGCGCAGCGGTGACAGGAGCACTTCGCGCTGGTTGCGACCGATGCGGGCATCGTTCTCCGCGTCAGTCACGGCTTTGTAATTGAGTCGCAGCGTCGCCAACTCGGTCTGAGTGGCGGCGAGCGTCACGCCGCCGCGCAGCAAGAGGGGCGGAGTAAAGTTCGGGACCGTGGCGTCCGCGTTGATCCGCGTCCAGAGATTGGCCATGTCGTCCAGCGCCGCCAGAAACCGCTGCTCGCTGGCCGTCGGATGCGGTGTGTCGGGCAGCGACAAGGCATAGCCCGACCCTTTCAGGCGATAGTTCACGGCCTCACGAAATTCGATCAGCCGCTCGCGCAGTGTCCGCTTGCGAGTGTCCCGAGTCGTCGTGGCCAGCCCGATGGCGTTGT
>JAYTXB010000586.1:0-9825 GCA_043743205.1 Schlesneria sp. | reverse complement strand
TGAGGCCCCGGACGTCTCGGGGCCTCACGGCACCCGGCTCACCAAACTCCGACAGTTATTTCTGCGCCAGTCCTCAGTGAGCGGGTCAAGCGGCCCCGTAGTGACTTCACGCGGGCGAATTCGCATCACCTCGTTTCCGGTGCAGCGCAGTCGAGTCACAACCGACCGCTGCGGAAGATGCCAAAGATCAGCCAGACAGCGAGGAAGCTGGAGAGGACATAGATGGGGAGGCTCACCCACATCGTGCTGACGCCTCCCGCGACGATCAGGGCCGATGCGACGATCAATGCCGCAACGACCATTCCCACCACGAGCCTGTTGCTGGATCGTTCCAATTCGAGAATGAAGTGGTCGAGGTTGCGGTGTTCGAGCTGAATCCGCAGGTCGTCCTCACTGAGTTTACGGAGCGTACGATTCACGTGGCGCGGGATGTCGTGCGCGAACTCCAGCATCTGCCGAGACTCGTTCCACACTCGTTCGGCCAGTCGCGATGGGTGATAGCGAGCGCGAACCAGTCGCTCGACGAACGGTTGCAGGTGCGAGGCCAGATTGAAGGCGGGGTCGAGACTGCGACCGATCCCTTCCAACGTGACTAGCGCCCGGATCAGCAGCATGAGACAACCGGGACACCGGATGCCGTGATTGGCAAGAATGCTCACGAAGTCCGAGAGCATTCGACCGATGTTCAGTCGCTCTAATTCAATGCCATAGTAGTTGACCACGAAGTCACGCATATCGACTTGCAGCAGCGGTCGGTCGATCTCGCGATGCGGTTCTCCCAGTTGCAGGACCAGCTTCACGGCGGCGTCCACGTCTGGCTGGCTGATGGCGACGAAGAGATCGACGAGTTGTTCGCGCGTGCGGTCGTCGAGCATTCCGACCATGCCGTAATCGAGCAGACAGATTGTGCCGTCGTGACGCAAGCGGATGTTGCCGGGATGCGGGTCACCGTGGAAGACACCGAACTCGAACGCCTGCTTCATGAAGATGCGTGCTCCGTTCGCCGCAATTTCAGGCAATGAGAAGCCAACGGACTCCTGTTGAACCACTTCATCGACGCGCAGGCCGTCGATGTATTCCATCGTGAGCACCGCTTCGGTCGTCAGCTCCCAAAAGACGCGCGGAACATAGAGCGTGGCGTCTTGATGAAAGAGCCGCCGAAACTCGTCCATCGTGCGGCCTTCTCGTGAGAAGTTCAGTTCGCGGCGGATCGTGCGTGCGAAGTGATTGACCAGCCCCACGGGATCGAAGATGCGCGCTTCGGGAACGTGCCGTTCGATCAACACAGCGATCTCGTGCATCAATGAAAGGTCGCGTTCGACATTCCGAACCGCTCCCGGCCGTCGAATCTTCACGGCGAGCGACGAGCCATCGAAGTGCGTCGCGCGATGCACTTGACCCAGCGAACCGGCCGCGAGCGGTGTTCGCTCAAAGCTGGCGAAGAGTAGTGACAGTGGCTGTCCCAACTCCTGCTCGACCCGCTCGATCGCCGCCTCCGAGGCGAACGGCGGGACGCGTTCCTGCAATCGCTTCAGTTCGTTGAGCATCTCAGACGGAACCAAGTCCGGACGGGTACTCATCACCTGACCGAACTTAATATAAGTCGGCCCGAGACTTTCGAGAGTCAGTCGTACGCGCTCGACCAACTTCAGATGCCGTACTGGCTCCGCTGGCTTGCGCGAGAAGACTCTGCGCCAGCGATACCAAAAGTTTCGCAACCCGATCCGATCCACAAGATCGCCGAAACCGTGATTGAGCAACACGGTGACGATTTCACTGGTCCGGCCCAAATTTCTGAGCAAGCGAAACGGATGACTGTCCAAAACTGACTCCGTAAATAAGCGTGATGAAGAACAAGGGAGCGGGAACAAGGGGTCGGGCATTCCATAGAAGTGTTCGCAATGCCAAAGTCCCTCGCTCACGGTTTTAGAAGTTGCGCTATTCATGATTTCGCACCAAGGGGGCCTCGGAGACCAGCCTGGGGCCAGCGAAGCCCAAGCGAGCGCCGCCCTGGGTTTGTTGGCGTGTGATGATCGTGCCCTATAGGGGCACAGGAGGTTTGACAGATCGGTTCACGAGGCCGTGTGGTCTCGACCAATATTTCCCGTGCCCCTTCAGGGCACAACGTTCTGGTGTTCGGTTTCCCAGGGCGGCGCTCACGGTGTTCGCTAGCCCTGGGCTGGTCTCCGAGGCCCCCTTGGGGCGAAGACCACTTCAATCCTCAAATAGCGCAACTTCTAAAAGCGTGAGCGAGGGACGGTGGTAGTGTGAATCTTTCGAGAAATGTGTATTTCGCTCTCGCTGCGGGTTACTTCAAATCCCCTTTTCAACGGACGGTTATCCCTCGCGCGGGCAGAAGTGAGACTTTTCTACGTTTAGTCCCAACGCCAACGGCGTGGGAGAAAACGCGGGCAAAACGGAAATCGCACACACGCCGTTGGCGTTGCGGCTAAACGTCTCACTTTCGGCCGCGCGCGAGACAACTGTCTTGTGTGTCGCCTTTCGCGGCGGTGCTACAGCCGGTCCAACGGACTCCGCTCGCCGCACGCGCCCCGTTGCTGGACGTGCATGCAGATCATCGTCGTCGGGACATCGGAGTGTCCCAACAACTCCTGAACCGTTCGGATGTCTGTCCCGGTGTCGAGCGCGTGGGTGGCGAAACTATGTCGCTGCGTGTGGCAGCTCGCCTTTTTGCCAGCATCGACTTGAGGACCGAGTCTCGCATCAACTTCTGGACGGAGGTCTCGAGGACGTGATGCCGCCGCAGTTTCCCTGCCGACTCGTGCGGGTCGATGCTCAGCCGCGCGGTGGGGAAGACATATTGCCAGATCAGCTCACGGTTGGCGTCCGGGTATTTCTCAGCCGGCTCGTGAGGTAGATAAACTCGCCCGTTCCCTTCGCTACAACCGAGTCGATGCTGTTCGGCGACCGCTTCAATTTGCCGCTGTAACCGCTCTCCCTGACACTTTCAGGCAGTGGTATCGCTCGGTCTTTATCTCCCTTCCCCTCGCGAATAATGATCTGTCCACGCTCGAAGTCGATATCTTTCACATGCAGCCGATACCACGGCGAGCAGTGTGACGATCTTGATGTTGGTTTTCAGCGGTCTTTGGCTTTCGATGGCGAGTCTGCTCCTTGATTTGGTTTGATCCATTTGAACTCGGCGAAGAGCACCTTCATCAGTTCGGAACCGGGCTTGGGTTGGAAGTGGAGTTTGCCGACGCTCGACCAATCGGGGAGCGGCTTGTGGTTGGCGGAATGAATGAGCCGTTCGGGAGCGATCGTCATTTCTTGCCATTCGTCGGACGCCGTGATCTCCAGTTCGACTACGTGGTGGTCGCCGGCCGTGAGCACGACGGTTTGCGGTTCGGTGCAGTAGAACTTGAAGCTCAGCCGCGCGTTCACCGGGGCTTTCCATTTGGGGTCGTGGAGTTGCTCGGTGCTGGAGCCGCGCCGGTTGTCGGTCGAGCGAAAACCTTTGATCCCTTTGGGGCCTTCCAGTTCGGCGATGCTCGTCCACGCGCTGTAGCCGCTGCTGGAGATCACGTCGGACACGGTGTCGGTCGCCTTCGCGGGGCCGAGCTTCGACGGGATCGCCGCGTTGAAATCGGTCGAGCGGACGATTGTCGTGTTGTAGGTGATGTTCGCGTAGCCGAAAACGTAGTCGTCGATATTGAGCACCGGCAGCTTGCCGACCCATTGATCGCCTCGCCGCTCGTTCGCGGTGTCACGCCACGACCGAGCGAAGCTGGTCGGGTTCTTGAGGGCGTAGAACATCTCGACCTTGCGGACCTTGTCTGGTGAGGCGGGTGTTACGACCAATTCCGGCACGCCGTCGGCATTCAGGAGAATCACGGACTGCGGATGCTCTGGCCAATCGACCTCTTTGCCGAGCACATGCTTTTCCAACCAGAATTTGGCGTCGTGCCCGATCTTCTCTGTGTCATGATGACCGCGCGCTTGAATCGCGAACGACCACGGCACGCCGCGCGGGAACTTTTTGAAACTCTCCAAGCCCCGTTCGTGACCGCCGTGATGGTCGTTCGAGCCGTTGAGAAAGAGCGTCGCCGCCGTGATGAACGGCACATGCGCTTCCGGAGCGACCGACGGCAGATAGACCTCTTCACCCGGCGACTTCGGCGGTTCGACATACGGAACGTTGTAGAGCCAGACCTGCTTGTCGCGGTAATAGTCGTTGTAGCCGATGCCGAAGTACGCCACGACCGCCTTCACGCGCGGGTCGGTCGCGAGGTTCCACATCAGCGTGCCGCCATACGAATAGCCCATTGCTCCGAGCCGCGTGCGATCGACCTCCTTCTGTTGTTCGAGATAGCTCAGCACGCGACGCTGAATCGCGTACCAGACATAGTCCGAGGTCTGCTTGGGATCGGTGATGAACTCGCCGTCGAGCGTCTTCGATCGCACTGGCCCGGCGACCTTGGTGTCCATGTTCCCGTGCTTCAGGCTTGGCGGATACTTCGTGAAGTGCGGACGATCTCGGGTCTGCCCGCAGTAGTCATGAGCCATCACCGCCCAGCCGTCGTCAACATAGCGTCGATCCGGGTTGGCCACTCCCATCCAGCCATGCACGACGAGCAACCCCGGAGCCTTCACCGCTCCGGCCTTCACGCTGTACCGGCAGTAAACACGAACCTCTTCGCCGAGCACATACGCGCTGATGTACGAGTCCCGATGATAGACACCATCGCGAGTTTCCTGCTTGACGATCTCTTCCTTGAAGTCCCCTTGGTTCGGATCGTAGTCCTTCCACAAGGCGGTCGGCGGGATCAAGTTCTTCGGCTGACTCTCAACCCACGGGACGACTTTCTCCGCCCACTTCGCGCCGTGCTCGCGCAGGCCCTTGCCACTGAAGTGGACTCCTTGCCCGTTGCGTTCGCGGAGATCGCCCTTGAGCGCGTCGCTGTCCGGGCCTTCGAGTGCGAGGCCGTCCTTCCACAACGATGCTTGAGCCGCACGAATCTCCGGCGACGCTTCGTCACCGGGAACGTGATAGCTCACCTGAGCCACGAACCACGGAGCGTCCCAGCCGATCGCGCGGCGCGATTCGCGGACGAGCGATTTCAAAGAGTCCGCATAGAGTCGGCCCGACAGCGTGCGCGTCGCATCGCGTTGATTGGCGTCGCTCTCACCTTGATGCCACAGCACCGCGCGAAAGCCACGCGGCCCGAGCGGCTTCATCCGCGCGACGAACATCTCGAACGCCGCCCCTTTGCTCGCCCACTCACCGCTGGGCAGTTTTTCGACGCGGCTTTCAATCGTCGGCGGATTGGGAAACGTCGAGCCCTTCGGCAGCCACTCGCGAACACTCGTCGCCCCGATGCCACACGCAACGATGCCGACGGGCACGTTGAGTTTCTCGACGACCGCATCCCCAAACGCCGGAATGAAACTGCCACCACCGCCGCTCGCCCCCGGCTGAGGATCCGCCGCGATCCGCCACTTCGAGCCATCGAATGTCGCCACTCGCCCGGTCTGAGGAGTCAGCTTCTCCTCACCATGATTGGCCGAGTTCGATTGCCCGGCGACAACGAACACTTCGCCGATCCCGACATGCTCGACGGAGCTTTGCGCGACGACTTGCTCCCCGCGCCGCACGCGCACTTCCAACCGATACCAACCTCCCGCAAGCCCTTCGACCTGCGCCTCTAACGAACGTCCCGCGAGCTTGCCATCCAGCTTCTGCCACGCCGCCTCAGTCTTCCCGAAGATTAAGCGGGCCTCGACCACCGCGTCCTTCGGCAGCTCTTCGGAAATCTCTCCCGCGATCCGCACCATTCCTTGGTCGTGAGCAACCCGCTGAACGACCTGATAATCCAGCGGCGACGTGAGCTCGAGTTCGGCTCCATGCAGCGCAGCGAACGGAGCCAGTATCAAGGCGGCAAGGATTACGCGGCTGTGTTCCATCACTTCTCGATTCAATGTTTGAGGACATCGAGCAACGTCACGCGACAGGCACCGTTGGCGACGCAATTATGCAATCTTGAGAGTGAAAGGTCTCCGCGCAAGTGAGCACAGCGGTGCGCAGGCGAATTACGAATATTTCGCGGCGGAACCGCGACGAGGCGAAATCTCCGACATTTCGCGAAACTTTGTCCGACTTCAACCACCATGCTCTTTGGAGACCGCGACGATGTGTCGCAGTCGTTTCTTCCGGCATCCACAATGGATGCCACAACGCTTGGGAGAAGTCTGATGTCTAATTTCCAAAATGATGGACGTGATGAAAATGTTGACGTAATTGCGGATGGGAGAGCTGCCGAACTCTCGCCGCAATGGGGCGAAGCAGCCCCAAAAGGTGGCCGTGCCGTATTGAATCGGGTCTTGAAAGACGGGGCATCGGTGCCGCTCTTCCTTGGGCAGACGCTTGTCAATTCTCTGAGAGACCTTGGATACAACAGCACGACCTCTGCATTGTGTGAGCATGTGGACAATGCAATTCAATGGGGTGCCACTGAGGTGAGAGTCTACTTTCACCAAAGCGGAAAACGTGGTGACTACTCAATCGCGGCGCTTGTTTATGACAACGGGCAGGGTATGGCTCCGAATGTGCTGAAGGTCGCCACGTCTTTCGGTGGTTCGATGGTTTTTGACAGCCGTGACGGGATTGGTCGCTATGGCATGGGAATGAAGGCCGCAGCGCTGAGTATGAGCCCGGTCATGGAGGTTTATTCGTGGCAGGAACCTTTGGCCTTTTACAACATGACTCTGGATGTCGATGAGATCGGTGGCATCAAGAAGAATCTCATTGAGCTTCCAGATCCCACACTCCAAGATCAACTGCCGTCAGAAGTCGCGGACATTTTGATCCGGCCGATGGACTTCCCCAAGAACCCACTCGAATCACAGACGCTTTTTGCGGACTCGCGTTCGGAATTGGCTGAGCGTTTGGGTAACTCAGGGACGATTGTCTTCATGCCTGTGTGCGACCGCCTGACCTACAAGAAGGCACAGACGCTTGTTGATCACGCAACAAAGGAAATGGGGCGAATTTACCGCCGGTTTATTGCCAAGGGATTGAAGCTCTACGTCAACAACCGTCTGGTCGAAGCCTTCGACCCGACATTCTGGATGCCGGAGGCCCGGCACACACAAGTCGAGGGAATCACCGAGAAGCAAAGCAAGCTCATCGGAAGCTGGCCAATCGAAGTTCCGATTTCAGAAGGATCAACAAGGAAGACGACCGTGACGGTGCGAGTCTTCATGTTGCCGGTTGACGATTGGAGCGGACTATCTCGGACAATCTTGAAAAATCAGCTACGAGTCTTCGACGATCATGCTGTCTCATTCATGCGAAATGATCGTGAGGTCGAGATTGGCTGGGAGCCCAAGCTAAAACTGAAAAAGCACCACATCAGCCAGTGGCTGAGAGTCGAGATCGATTTCACCGGTGAAGCGGACGAAGGATTCGGCGTTGCGGCCAACAAGCAAGGGGCGAGGCTAAAGGAGTATGTTGCCGATGCCATCATCCAACACGGTGAGTTTTCAGAGGCCATCGCCTTTGCGCGGCGAACGATTCAAGAGGCAAAGGCCAAGAGAGCGTCGTTGAAAGACGGTCCCGGCATCAGCGAAGCCGAACGCCGCGCGAACGATGCTGAACCATTTCAAGGCAAACCGCTCCCAGAACTCACTCCAACTGAGCAGGCAGCGATCGAGGAAAACTTGCGCGGACTCGCGATCTCATTGAAACGTGGGGACGAAACCGAAGACGCAGCATTCGAGAGGGTGAAGTCGTCACGATACCTGACAAAGACAACCCACGATGAGTATTGGCCGTTCTATCATTGCGACTTCAAGTTCGGAAAAGTCATTCTGACCGTCAACACAGCGCATCCATTCTTTACTCAGGTGTGGCAACCCTTGAGTAGTCTCGCCAATGCGACTCAAGCGGCCCAAGAAGGGGATGACGATAACATTGAGGTCTCGGCAGACGTTGGGACAACCTGCCGGGAAGCACTGGTTGGAATTCAAGCCATGCTGTTGTCCTTGGCTCGAACCCAAAGTCAGCTTGGTAGCCAAGCGGCTGGCACGGAAGTTCAAAAACTATTCGACACGCTCCGAAAAAGCTGGTCTGAGAATTTGGGAACTCAGTTGCAGATGAAGTAGCGCCGACACAAAGGGGGCGAACGCCGTGGCGCGTTCGCCCTCGTTTTGGTTTGACGCCCAAGCGTTCATGTCCGTATCCTGTCAGGCCAGTCGGCGGAATCGTTTCAGAGAGAGTGCGGGAAAGTTCAAGCACAGCGACTTGATCCCCTACAATGCACTCTCAAATGATACGAATCAGCCTCGTTTCAACCCCGTCAGCCATAGCGGCTGACACAAACTGAGGAGTTGTTGATGAGAAAACACAGTGTTATTGCGCCCGCAACTTGGGACGAGTATGCGAACCTCCAATCGATGGCCGACCGCAGAAGGCGAGTTGATTGCCGATCTTGGGGACTCGAAGAGCAAATGGATTGCTGTCTGAATTCGATGAGCGTTTCTGTGACGGTCGTCAATGCGTCCGAACGCCGCTCTTTCGCAAATCTCGAAGCAAACAGAGCCAAGAAGTTTCGACGGCGAATGGTTCTGCTTCGAGAGAAGATTGCTCGGTTGCACAGTGCCGAAACCACGTGCAGCAAACTTCGCAAACTTTGCGATAAAGAAACGTATTCGCTGGTCTGTGCTGCGGTAACCTCGGAAGAACTTGCTGTCTTCCAACAACTTGCCGACGGCACTGATTACGCGACGCTCGCAGCGCAGCAGCACATCTCGCTTGCTGCTCTGAAATCGCAGATCCATCGATGTCGCGAGCGAATTAGGTTGATCGCGCAATAACGAGCCTTCGACTCCATCTCCGCCAAAGTGATTACGTTGGCGAAGATGGGGCTCTTTTGGGGAATCGTGATGCCTTACTTGTTGTCGCCAACGAGCAACTGGCAGCAATTTTTGGGAAGGGCCGTTCTACGGTCAGTGAGACGATCGCCTTAAGGCCGCTGCGGTTCTGCCAGCGTTGCAATCTTGCGATCCGTCAATGCTCGTTGATGGAGCCGCACCTCGCGGATGCGGGCAGAAAAGAAATCTTGCTCGCCGAAGCCGATCTTCAGCGGTTGCTTGATTGTCAGGTCGGTGTCATCGGCGTTGAAAGGCTCTGATTTCGAGACCAAACGGCCGTTGACGTAGAGTCGTAGCTCGCCACCTTGACGCGGTGCCGTGAGTTGCTGCCAGCCTGCGCCCAAGTCTTTGTCGTAGGACAACGCACTGCCCGGCTTGAACAGAATGGACGCTGCCTCGAATGCCGACGGGAGCGTCCTGCACGGAACCGGTGCAACCGCCGATGCTTGCAAACATCCGACATTGGAAGACGGTCAGGCTCGTGACTCGCGCCCAATTGTCGATCTCTTCACGAACCGGCGCAGTCGATGGGAGCGGCAGCAAGGCGACGAAATAGAAGGCGATTTAGAGTCAACATCATTGGCAACACCCTGAGGAAACCTTGCCGGTCGAGTCACGCGACGAACCGGATCGAAAACAAAGCCGCGTCGCTCAACTCTACCCGCAGTTGGACCGCCTTGAACAACGTGGCATCGTGCCCATGCGGCCGCGCGTCTTTGACTGACGGCTCCGCAAGCTGCGGCTCATGCAACTTGCGCGACGTGCTCTTGAACTCTCAGACGAGCAACCGATCAACAAACAACGGCTCCCCGCCATTCGTGTTGATTATCGTGGCAAATCAGCCGCAGGGCGCTAGCCCCGGTTTGTTTTCGCTTAACCGGGGCTAGCGCCCTGCGGCTGATGAATGCGTTCCAACACGAATGGCGGAGAGCC
>JAYTXB010000585.1:0-1782 GCA_043743205.1 Schlesneria sp. | reverse complement strand
TGAACTGCCGAGGACGGGACGACGACGGCATCGCGCTGAGTCTCAACTAACAGCCGCGCGTTGACGAATTGATTCGGGAACAGCAGCCCGTCGTCATTCGCGAAGACGGCTTTCAGTCGCACGGTTCCCGTCGCGGGATCAACCTGATTGTCGATCGCAGCCAATTTGCCGTTCGCCAACTTCCGTTTGAAGTCGCGATCGAAAGCATCGACCTCCAGTTGCACACCGTCTCCCGATTGCAGTTGGACGCGAGCGATGTCGTCCTGTGGAATCGTGAAGACGACGGCGATTGGTTGGAGCTGTGTGATCACTGCGAGACCCGTCGGTTCATTGGCCCGGACGATGTTTCCTTCATCGACCAGTCGCAACCCAATCCGGCCGTTGATGGGAGCTTCAATTCGGCAGTACGAGAGCTGCAACTTCGCGTTTGCGACGAGAGCCTGATCGGCTTGCAACGCTCCTTCCGCGATTTGCACTAAGGCCACTTGGTCATCGACCTGCTGCTGAGCGATCGTCTTGGACTGCAACAAGCCCTGATAGCGCGTCAGGGTGAGGTTCGCCGATTTCAAAACCGCTTCGTCGCGCGCCAGTTGTCCCTCGGCCTGTTCTCGCTGGACTTCAAACGCGCGGGGATCGATCTCGGCGAGCAGGTCCCCTTCGCGCACCATCTGCCCTTCGGCGAACGCGATCTTGACCAGCTTTCCCTCCACGCGGCTGCGGATGGTGACGGTCTTGAAGGGAGTCGCCGTGCCGAGTCCATTCAAATAGAGGTGCATGTCGCGCTGTTGCACCGCCGCCGTGACGACCGGAACCACGCGCACGGACTTCGACGGAGCGGGCGCTTTCAGTGACAACCACAGCGGCTCGACGAACGGCCGCCACAGCGGCCAGTAGTACCAAGTCGCTACCGCCAGAACGCAACAAACCAGCCAGCCCCCAATCGCCCCCTTCGATGCAGGGCGAGCGTCGTCGCGAGTCTCGGGGCGAATTTCGAGCGGAGCCGTAGCGGAGGCCACCGGCGCGATCAGTGCTTGCTCGGCGGCTGGCTGCGCACTCCGAGGGAGTTCGGCAGCGCGTCGTGACTCTGTCGGAACAGTCGCCATTTTGGAACTCATCAGCTGCGATTGGATTGGTGGTGGGGATAATGCGGAGGGATCGTCGGTCTCGTCTCACCGCAGTGTGTCGTCAGTCTCCACTTCTCGCAACGAGGCACCTCCCTGACACGTCATGCAATTCGCGCAGTTCCTGCGGCGCACTGCCCATTCTCAAAATGGCAAGCTATGCTCCCCGCCCTTTCAGGCCACCCCCGTCCAAACGGAACAGAGTACGTTTGGCCACGACCCACTTCGGAGACCCTGCCGTGTCCGACTCCGCCAACAGCGAGCTGATTCCTCTGACATCCTTCACACGCAAGCAACGTCGTGTGCTGGGGGTGCTGTTGGAGAAAGCGTTCACCGTTCCCGATCAATATCCGCTGACGTTGAAAGCCACGACGACCGGTTGCAATCAAAAGAACAACCGAGACCCACTCTCGACCTACGATGAGGGCGATGTCTCCGAGGCACTGGAACAACTGCAGCGGCTCGGGTTTGTGGGTTGCATTCAAACGGAAGGGGGACGTACCGATCGGTATCGCCATTACCTGCGATTGAAGACGGCACTCACCGGCCCGCAGCTTGCCATTCTGACCGAGTTGATGCTGCGTGGCCGACAGCAATTGGGTGAGTTGCGAACGCGGGCCAATCGCATGGCACAGATTGAAACTCAAGAAGACCTGCGTCG
>JAYTXB010000584.1:0-2341 GCA_043743205.1 Schlesneria sp. | reverse complement strand
GACCACACGGCGTGCGAGACCGATCCGTCAAACCTCCTGTGCCCCTACAGGGCACGATCAATACACGCCAACAAACCCAGGGCGGCGCTCGCTTGGGCTGCGCTGGCCCTAGGCTGATCTCCGAGGCCCCCTTGGGGCGAAATCATGAATAGCCCAACTTCTAAACTCACGCTGCGGGTTGGTGGGAAGAAATCAGGCCATTCACTTGATCCCGAGGTGCTGCTTCAGGAACAAGACTTCGACGGCGCGTTGATAGTCGCTGTTGTCCTTCTTCGCGAAGCCGTGACCTTCGTTGTTCGCGAACAGTGTCCAGACCGGCTTGCCGCTGGCACGCACTTTCGCGGCGATCTGCTCGGCCTCGAAGAACGGGACGCGCGGATCGTTCCGACCGTGAACGACCATCAGGGCCGATCGAATCTTCTCGGCATTGTTCAGCGGACTGATGCGATCGAAGACCGCTCTCATCGCCGGATCGCGTTCGTCGCCGTATTCGGCTCGCCGCAGATCGACTCGATAGGGAGCAGTCCGTTCGAGGAACGTCACGAAGTTGGCGATCCCGACGATGTCGATCCCCGCCTTGATCCGGTCGCCGAAGTGAGTCAGCGAGGCCAGCACCATGTAACCACCATACGACCCGCCCGAGACGACCACGCGCGATGAATCCAATTCGGGCTGTTGTGCGATCCAGTCGAGCAACGCACCGATGTCCTGCACGCTCGCTTCACGCTTCTCCGCGTTGTCGAGCGCGAGATACGTCTTGCCATAGCCGCTTGACCCGCGCACGTTCGGGCAGATCACCGCGATCCCCAGTTCGTTCAAGTGGTACTGAATGATTGGTGAGAAGAACGGCTGGTACTGTGACTCGGGTCCGCCGTGAATGCTGATGAAGACGGGCACCTTCCGTGACGGCGCGGCGACGCGCGGCCGGAAGTAATACGCCGGGATCATTCGTTCGTCGAACGATTTGAAATGGATGCGACTCGGCGCGACGAACGATTCCGGGTTCAGTCCCCCGACTTCACTGAACGTCCAACGCGTCAGTTCGTGACCGCTCAGCGAGAGCGAATAGGCATCCGGCGGCGAATCGGGGCGAGCCAGCGTGAAGCCGAGTCGCTGGCCATCGGGCGAGAACTCCAATCCCGAGACGATGCCCAGCGGCAGCTTCAAGTCGCGCCTCATTCCGTTCACATTCGACAACAGGAAGAGGCGACTCGCGCCGTCTTCATTCACGATGAACGCAACGCCGCCTGACACGGGATCGACTGCGATGTCGCTGACATCCCAGTGGATGTCGTCCGTCAACCAGGTGTACTTCTGCGATGCGAGGTCGAGCCGCGCGAGACGATGAAACTCACCCCCCGCATCGGTCGCGATGAGCGCCGTCTTGCCATCGGCTGCAAACGCCATCGGGCCGAAGGCCGCTTTGTCTTTCACCGGTGAAGGGAGATCGGTGCGTTGACCGCTCGCCACATCGAGCAGCGCCGGATACGACTCGTTCGCCGAGACATACCGATTCAACAGCAAGGTCTTCCCGTCGCGCGACCAATCGTGAACGCTCCACGTTTGTTGATCGACCTGCATCAACAGCTTCATCGAATCGGGCTGACGCGGATCGGCAAGATACAGGTCCACGTCGCGCCCGTTCCGTTGATTGCTCGTCACCACAATCTGCGAGCCATCCGGCCGCACGGCTCCGAGCTTGTTGCGAGACTTCCCATCGGTCAGCCGGGTCGTCGCGAACTTCTGTCGGTCGAGCAGATAGACCTGATCGTTCTCGTTCCCGCCCGCGTCCATCAGCATCAGGATCGCGCCGTCAGTCGCCTTGGGAAGGAAGCTCCCCGAGACCGGTTCGTCGAAGAACGTGATCTGCTCGCGTCGCCCGCCCGGCTGATAGACGCGATGCAACTGTGACGAGTTGCCGAACCGCGTTCCGATCAAGATGCCGTTGCCGTCGGGAGCAAACCCGCGAAATGTCGCCCCACGCACGCTCTGGTACTGAGCCAGACGAGCGACCAACTCCGCCGGGACTACGGGAACCTCACGTGCTTCAATCGCGGCGGGCCGACGCGGATCAGCCTCTTCCGCACGCGAGGTCGAGGCCAACACGAACGAAGTGATGATCGAGATCGTCAACACTGTTTGCACGCGGCGATGTCGTTTCGTCATGAGCCTGCTTCCTAAGGTCGAGTTCTTGGCGCGTCATTACGTGTGGACGGCTTGCATCGAGTGTGCTTTGGTTTTATCGGCTCTCCGCCATTCCTGTTGGCCCGCAGAAATTAGCCGCAGGGCGCTAGCCCCGGTTAAGCGAAATCGAACCGGGGCTAGCGCCCTGCGGCTGATG
>JAYTXB010000583.1:0-9546 GCA_043743205.1 Schlesneria sp. | reverse complement strand
CCCGGACGTTTTGATGAAGAGTCCGGGGCCTCACGGCACCCGGCTCACCCCGATCTTCAGATAGATGCCGCCAGTTGATGATCGCCAGCCCTTATTCCTGTGCGAGTCGTTAGCGATCCCACCACCACGGATGAAAATCGCTGCGCTTGGCCGAGGCGACATCAGTCCGGATCGAGTCGAGCCTCAGACTGTTTGGTGCCGCCGCCACTTTGCTCAAGACCTGCTGAGCGTGAATGGTGACTCCGCCACCGACGAGGCCGACGATGTTGCTCCCTGCTCGCTTGAAGCTGACCAGTGATGCGATCTTCTTCGGTGTCGGGAACGTCGGCAGAACGAGTCGCTGTTCGTCGAGTAATGTGGTCATTTTCCAGTGAGACTGCTCGGTCAGTCGTTCCTGCTGGATCAGCGCCGCGAGGACCGCCGCGTCGATCAAGTTCTGCAACTCCGCAAATATCGGCGATCGCTCGGCCAACTCGGGGTACTTCTCGGTGAACTGCTTGGCGAAGGATTGAGTCGAGACGCGCGTCGTGGCGGAGGCTGAGCGATTGCCCTGCGCGTCGGTCATTTCCTCTTGCGACATCAGTTGGACTCGCTGCCCAGAGAACTGGAACGCGAGACCATCCTCACTCCGATGGATGGCGTCGTACAGCGGGACGAACCACCAGCGTTGCATGGTGTTTCCACCGGCACCGATCATCGCTAGATGGCTCTTCAACCCTTTGACTCCGGGGTTTTCGAGTCCGAGGGAAATTCGTTTCATGCGATAGTCGGCCTCGATTAACGACAGCGCGAAGTGTGTCTCCGCCGGGACGCCATCAACGCGCACGTCTTGCAGACCGAGGATGTCGTCCATCTGTTGGAACCGTGCTTCGACGGCAGCGACGGTTGCGGGACCGCCCGCTTGGACGAACTTCTGCAATGCGGCCAATCGCTCGGGAACGGGGTCGATCGAACAACCGACCACGCGCGTCTTGCTCACCGTTCGCAAGGCAACAACAAGATCATCCAACCGCAACGTGGGCCGGCCACTTTCGATGCCGATCATTCGCCCGACGACATCCGGCACGAAGCCTTCCGCTGGTCCCGCGATCACCAAATCGCGGTCGTCTGGAAACACGAAGATCTGATCGATCCGTTGCAGTCCCGCGAGAAAGTAGACTTCGTCAGGGATCGGCTTTCCTGTAGTCAGACACTCCTCGATCTGCTGCTCCCAGCGGACGAGGGACACCAATCTGTGGCTGCTCGGCTTCGTGAGATCGCCCTTCACCTGCTGCTTCGCCGCGACCTCACGTCGCCTTTTGTCGAGCGTTCCAGAGCTGTCGTTCGCGAGTGAGAAACTCACCACGCCTTGAGCATCCACCTTGATACCGCTCGCGTTGTTTTGGTTGTTGTTGTTCTGGTTGTTGTTTCCCTGAGCCATCGCCTCTGCTGTGAACAGCCCGCTGGCAACAATCAATAGGCTCCAGACCACGGACACCATGAAACGGGACGACTGGAACATGATCGGCCTTTCTCGAAACAGCAAAAACTCGGCAAACGAAACGTACTTAACCTCGTCGCGGATTGCAGTCCGTGCCCCACCAATTCAATATCTGTCACGTGAGTCTGCCAGTCGCAATCGCATCGTAGAGAGCCTGAAGTGAGCTATTTGAGTTCGGAAAGTTATTCCGGCCCTGTTCCTAGGCTTCGGATGTCATTCTCGCCGATTGTCTTACATCTCACTTTGGACTGCGCCAAGCCATCGACAACTTAGAGTCGCGCGAGTAACCGACCGCTCCACATCTGCGTGAAGTCACGCTTCGCAGTCGAGCTTTCGGTGAGATTCATTCGCACGACGGATGGCACAGGCGATCCAAGTCGTCGAAGAAGTGCGGGTACGTTTTTGAAGTACAGCCTGGATCGGCGATCACGATACCAGGGACTCGCAGGCCGAGGAGCGAGAAGCTCATTGCCATCCGGTGGTCGTCGTAGGTGGCGACGGTGGCTGATTGAAGTGGCCCGGGGTGGATGGTCATGCCGTCCGGATGCTCTTCCACGGACAGCCCCAGTCGTTGCAGTTCGGTAACGACCGCAGAAACGCGATCGGTTTCTTTATGTCGCATGTGAGCCACGTTGCGAATGCGGGTCGGACCGGATGCAAACGGGGCCACGCACGCCAAGGTTTGAGCGGTGTCACTGATCGAGTTCATGTCGATGTCGATCCCGCGCAGCGAGCGGCCTCGCACGGTAATGCTGTTCGCGTTCCAAGTCACATCGCAGCCCATCCGTTTCAGTGCGTGAACAAAGAGTACGTCACCTTGCAGTGCGTCAGCGGTCAGCCCTTCTACGGTCACTTCACCACCTGTTACGGCGGCCACTGCAAAGAAGTAACTGGCGGCAGAAGCATCTGGCTCGATGTCATAGCTGCGACCGCGATACGACTGCGGGCGAATGAGATAGCGTCCCGGTTCGTCACGCTCGACATGCACACCAAACTGTGACATCACCTTCCACGTCATCTCGACGTAAGGCTCAGAGACCATTTCACCAGCCAGACGGATTTCGACGGGAGCCTTTGCACACGGGGACGCCAGGAGAATCGCACTCAGGAATTGACTCGACACGTCGGCGTTGACGGTCGTTGTCCCTCCACGAAGCCCCTCGCTCGTGAGTACGACCGGTGGGCAGCCTGTTCCGAGTTCAGAAGTAACTGCAATTCCAAACTGTCGGAGCGATTCCAGCAAATCGCCGATCGGTCTCTCCCGCATTCGCGTGTTGCCATCGAGTCGAAACGTCCCTTGCCCCAACGCACAAACCGCCGTGAGGAACCGAATACTCGTCCCGCTGTTTTCGAGCCAGAGATCGGCCGTACCGACGGGCACCTTTCCCGAGCAACCGTTCACTGTCACAGAGCATTCCGCAGGAGAATGTTCCACTCCGATGCCCAGTCGTCGCAGGCTGTCGATCATGACCTGAGTGTCGCGGCTATCGAGAACGCCCGTGAGACGCGAGGTCCCTTCAGCCAATGCTGCAACGACGAGCGCTCGATTGGTGAGACTCTTCGATCCGGGCGGTCGGATCGTTCCAATTACGGGACGATTCACGGGAACAATTTCGCGGGTGTCTGGCATGGTGAGATTGCAGGTGGTGAGATTGCAGGTGGTGAGATTCAGTCGGCATCACAGTTCTGGGTCGCAAGAATACAAACCGGTCGAATCGCTCGCCACGCGACGCTGTTCACCGTGTGAGGCAGACCGAAGCGAGAGTGTCGTGCCTGTTGTTTTCGGCGCGATGCAGGCTTCGCGAACGACCATCCGCGCATGAAATCAGCCCGTTGGCGAACGAACGCGGACGGGCTGACTTGGTGTCGAATTGAATTGATCGCCGCATTTGACCGCTGGAAAGCGAATCAACATCGACTCTCAAAATGGACATTCAAACTGGCTGCAAGTGAGCGAGTTCGTCTCGCAACCGGATTCGAGCGGTGTGAAGTCTTCGCTTGATCGTACCAACGGGGCTATTGAAACGATCACTCATTTCAATCAACGACTGCCCCTCGAAATAGAACGCGACGAGTGTTGAACGGTCGAGTTCCCTCAACCGCTTTAAGCCACCTCGCAGTTGATCGGCTTGTTCGCCACTCATCGCGTGATCGAGTGGCGACTGACGATCACAGTTCACCGTACTCAGGACTTCGGGGTCCTGAGTCACTGCGCGCGGACGCCGCACGGCGCGATTGATCGACAACCGAACGGCAATTCGTCGTAGCCAACCGGGGAACCGCTCGGCCTCACGCAACTGAGGCAACTTTCGGAGTGCTTGCACGAACACGTCCTGAGTCAGCTCGGCCGCTTCCGCCTGATTGCGAAGTCGCCTTAATGCGATCGCGAACACGGTCGATTCAAACGCCTGAGCAAGCTGGCCAAATGCCTCTCGCCCTCCGGCCTGAGCCTGCAAAACGAGCGGCAAGAAATCTTCCTGATCCATAATGAATGTTTCCTTCAAACGCTCGCGGGCGTCGCTTGGACGCGGCGAGCGAGATTTCCGGCGAAGTTAAAATCGACGACCGCCGACCGCTCGGAAATCAATGCCCACAGGCCTGACTTTCAAGGCGAAGATTCGGAGGAAACGTCGGGCAGGCAAACCTCGCGAGCGAAGCGGTCAAACACTGACGAGTGTGCTGACACAATCCGCGTTGAGGCTAGGCACCGAACTTCAGACAGAGAGCAATCCCTGACGATGGTCTCAGCCGCTAATTGAGCGACTTAGCACCAGCATGGCCCACGCGGGCGTCGGTAGTTGATGGGAGGCATCGAGCCGCCAACAACCTTCGAGGCGTGAACACAAGGTCTCGGTTCCTCTTCCTCGCCCACGGGCCTCGCGACGCATCAAACTCTGTTTTGAGTCTGCCATGTCGCGTGACTGGGACGTGAAACAAGTGGACCCTTGGTCGGGACGCAAGACGACGCGATCGGCTTCGCAGGGGCGCTCAACGCCGGGGAGATACGACCGATGGGCATTCGCTGCATCGACAACCAGACCGGCTTGGAAGCTGGCGTTGGCGTTGATCATCGAGTTTGAATTGCCGTGTGTGTTTTGCATCGGGGGACCTCCTGCGGGAACCGCAGTCATCGGGAAACATTCATCTAACAACAGTGTATCGGAGAAAAAATCCGCAATCCTGAGTTGTGCGTGGCGTTCGCCCCACGCTCGCGGCGGAAGTCACTGGGATTCCGCACTGCACGGTAGACATCGAGCCGTTGAAAAAGGTTCGCGATTTTCTTCGACAGTTTGAAAGGTTTCTCCCGAAATGTCGGTGGATCTATCCGTCCGCGTCCTCAAATTGGCCAAATCGGAAAGGCAGAGCTGACTTTGGAGCCAGCAGCCCAAAGCATGATCAAGGGGTTGGTGGCGGCGGCGTGGGTGAGGAGCCTCCTTGAGCGGTGGGGCCGGTGATTTGGTCGAGCAGTACTCGTTCGGCGGCGGTTTGCAGGAGGCCGCTCAGCGTCTTGAGCACCTTCTTGTTCTTGTCGTTCAGCGGTCCAGCTTTGGCATCGAGGCTCACCAGCAGCGGCAGGATTTGATTGATGAGTCCGTTCAGCGTCGCGAGGTCCGCCTCAATCGCATCAATGTCGGCCTGATAGCCGGTCATCGTGAGGCCGGGCAGACTTTGATAGGCCGCACCCAGTTGTTGCAGGACGTTGACGCTGACCGTCCCGCGAGCGACGCATTCCTGAATCTCCGAATTGGTGAACACCCGGTCGTACTCAATTTCAATGCGTGTCGTCATGGCAGCGATCCTCCGAGAGTAGTGAGTGGCGAATGCCGAATTCGAGGCCGAGAAACCTCGAAAACCGGTCGCCATGCTACTGGAGGATTTGGGAAATCCTCAGCGCGAACTCGGAATTTCCCAAGAATTTCCCGGTTTCCCCTGCCACGCATCAGTCCGTGCAGATCCCATTGAGAAACACCCAGCCCCCCGCCGACACAACCCAGCCCCCTGCCGGTGGGAGGCAGCAGAAATCACGCTCCACCCAGCAGATTCCCCGAATCCACAGCGCCCAATTGCTTCGGCGCAGCGCCTCGGCCGAAAAACTTTGATTTCAGCCTAGAAAACCCCAAACCACGAGTTCGGCACGCGAGTTTTGCACCGCTCAGTCCCATAGTCCCATAGTCCCATAGTCCCGTAGGCTGGGCACTGCCCACCAGTTTTTAACGATCGATGGATGGTGGGCGGTGCCCACCCTACGACCACTGAAGCCGCCTTGGGCGAACCCACGGAGACCGCGATCAACTGAGCAAGACCGGACCTCGCGAAGCCGCTCCTGCCCCGGCCACCCCGCCGCAAGAATTCAGCAAACGCAATTGACGAATCATCACGACACAATCACACTCTGTTGATGCGGTGGGCGAGTGCTTCCGATCCGCCGTTTCGTTCTCTCTGTCCGTAACGTTTTGCAAGGAGAGTCTCATGGTCAATCGTTCAGAAGGTAAGACGGTCTTTCGGCGTGCGTTTACGCTGATTGAGTTGCTGGTGGTGATCGCGATCATTGCGGTCTTGATCGCCTTACTGCTCCCGGCCGTTCAGCAGGCCCGCGAATCGGCCCGCAGAACTCAGTGCAAGAACAACCTCAAGCAGATCGGGTTGGCACTGCACAATTACCACGACACGCACGGCCTGTTTCCGTACTCGGTCATGAACCCCGGTGTTTGTGCGAATGCTGCCTCACCCTTCAAACCAACGACACTACTGGGGCATCGAGGCTGGTCGCTCCTGCTGCCTTACTTCGATCAGGCGGCGCTGTACGGCCAGATCGACTTCAATATTGCTGCGACGAATGTTTTGAGAGCAGGTGTGACGGGGGTGGCTGTCGGTAGCCCCGTTCCAGTCAATGAAGCGGCTTTTTCCCGTTCGCTGACTGCTCTGCTCTGCCCATCAGACGCCGGTGACAAGTTTTACCGTGGTACTGATGCCGTCCATTACGCCATCAGCTCAACCAGTCCGACCAACGGTAAGTTCGGTGCAAAAACCAGCTACGACTTCAACTCGAATCGCTACTCGGATAGCTGTACCCTTTATGACAACTCCAACTTGCTGACTCGTCGTCCATTCGGAATTAACAATTCCGCTCGAATTGGTGATATTCAAGACGGCACTTCCAACACGGTGGCTGTTGCGGAAGCGACGCTGGATATCCGCAATGGAATCCAAGGGACTTGGGGTTATGCCAAGTGGGTTGGGACTGGGACTGACTTCGGATATGGAAACGGCATCAATTACTGGCCCTGCTGCTCTTGGGCACCTCCGATTACCAGCATTCCTAATCGGCTGGCCGACTGGGGTGCACCGGGGAGCACACATACGGGGGGTTGCCACGTCTTGCTTGCGGACGGCTCGACTCGGTTCGTGAATGAGAACTTGGACCGCACGACTCAAACTCGCTTGGCGACGATGGCCGAAGGATCGACAACAGGCGAATTCTGAAAGGCATCATGAGGCGTTGCGCGGATTAGCAGCCAGTTGAATTAGGGGGTATCGGGAGGGCGAGCCGCGAGAAACAAGCGAGATGCTGATCAAGAACGGCTCTGCTGGAGCCTCGCCCTCCCTTTTTCAACGGGCTGTTAGGTCTCAATGAGCAGTTTGTTCGTCAGCATGAGCGGCGTAGTTGTCCACGAAAGCTGGATTTAAATTGGTGTCGCGTCATCGCATATTCAAGCAGGTCGCCAAGGTGAGCTTTGGCGGCCTGTTTGTTTTGTTATTGCGACGAGCTGCTAAATTTCCCGCCTGTTGCTCAACGCACGGAATATATTCGTATCCGGCACCTGACTTTGTTCGGTTGGCGTGTACTCACTTATACCTCACCAAGTGGAAACTGACGCGATGAGTCGCGCGGATAATCAGGCAACTCCTGTAGTCGTGCGTCAATTTCGGCCGCGTAAGGTATAACGCTCAGCGGTGAGTCGCCGCTTGTAATGTGGATGTTGCTTCCCCGGTTTTCAGCATGAGGAGTTTTTTGTGCGACAGATAATGAACTTTGCTCGGACTTGTTTTTTAACGGCAGGTGTCCTGACGCTCGTGGGATGTTCCGGCGGCGTCGATGACAAGCTTCCCAAAAAATTTGTCCCCTACAGTGGCACCGTAACATTGGATGGAAAACCGCTGGCTGGTGCCACGGTTCAATTCAACCCGGACGCGAGCATCACCAAAGGTGCGGGAGCAGGAGGGTTTGGAGTCACTGGTACCGACGGTAAGTTCACATTGAAGTATCGTGGTGAGCGCGATGGAGTTCCCCCCGGTACTTACAAGGTCACGTTCTCCAGGCTGACACGACCCGACGGGTCTCCGATTCCTGCCTCGACCTCGGCCGCTGAGGCTGGTGGCCAGGAGTCTCTGCCTGCCAACTACAGTGACCCAGAACAGTCTCAGTCGATGGTTGTCATCGGAGAGAAAGGCGGTACCGGGGAGTTCCCACTGGAGTCCGCCAAAAAATGACGGCGGCAATGCCTCCCGGACTCCGTGCTGAAGGGTCCGGAGGCTGACAGACCTCGAATTCGTTCCGCATTCAGGAATGCCGCGTCATGGCACTGAGACTGTCCGAATACGTGTTGGCGGGAGAACTCTTCAACACGCAGAAGAACTCGGTACATGGTTACCTCTGGCTGCGCGATAGCGACCGCCCCATCCTGTTCCAATTGACGGGTAACTGCTTGCCCGACCTCGCCGGGCATCATCTGCGATTTGAAGCTCGCCCGAATCCGATGACCGGAACGGGGGCGTTGACCGAGGAAGAGGTCAGCGAGCGTCGCATCGCTTGGATGCAGATCGGCGTCGTGGGTGAGATGACAGCCCAACGCCAAGTCCGCAGTTCCGACTGCCCAATCGACGAGTTTTTGCGACGCAGCAGTCTGGGCGAACAGCCACCGACCGAATGGAAGCGATCGTTGTATTTGGAGTGGTACAGCCAGAATGGCCGCGTCGTCGTCGAGTTGGTCGATCCCGTGATTGAGATTGATCCCGAAGAAAACTCGTCCAGTGTTTCGGGCTTCTTCGCGTCCTCGCCCTTTGAACTGGAAGAGTCCAGTCTGGACGACGACGTTGATGCAGACGGCTCTGCCTTGCTGTATCGAGGCGCTGATCGCGAGTACGCAGTTGAGGATCCCGACGCTGAACTGGATGACGAACCGTTCGATGATTTGGGCATGAATGAAACGTCTCTCAAGATTGAAGAGGCAGACGACGAATTGGAGGATGATCCTTATGGCCTCTTCCCTAAAGACCTCGATTTGAGTCTCGAAACATCGGCATCAGACCGACCGTGGAGTGATGGCTCCGATGCCGAGTTACTCGCCCTGTGGGGAGGCTGGGACATCGTGGACGATCAATCCGAGCATGTGCCGATCTGTACGCTGTTCGATCCGCCGTTGAAGGTTCCGCCATCGGAATCACTCGACGAGGAACAAGTCGCTCAGGGATTGACGGCGATCCTGATGCAATTGGCTCTGCACAACATTTCGCTGCACATGTGCGAACACTTCACGCCGCGTGCTGCCTACGAATTGCTTGTGAATGAGATTCTTCGCAATGAAGAAGTTCATCCGGAATTGGCTGGTTCAGACATGACGCAGAACTTCGACACCAGTGCACACTGTGCGGAATGCGATCGCCTCCGCTCCGAACGCGAATCTCGATCGGACGACTCGCCGGGCAACTTCGACTCCGACCGCGACATACCGTTTTGACGGCTCTCACAATCACTGGCGTCGCTGAAGTTGTGAGACTTCAGCCCGAACTCTCACGAGTTCGGGTACCTCGGCCACTTGTTGATGCGCCAGTCCTAAACAATGCAAACGTCTTACTTTTGGAAACCGGACATGACTCGAACTCTGCTCGTTTTTGGAATGGTGTTCTTTACGATGACGAACTTGCTGTCGGCGGCTGACGATGTGGTCTCGAACGTGGTGCTGGGGATTCACGGCGGGATCGGTGTGGACAAGGTGGACATGACTCCGGACCTCGACAAACAGGTGCGGGCAGTCTTGACGGAAGCGCTGCAAGCGGGGCAGGCC
>JAYTXB010000582.1:0-2747 GCA_043743205.1 Schlesneria sp. | reverse complement strand
AAAAGATACGGCGGCTGTCGGTGACGCAACAGTGGAATCGCGGCTGGCCGTTTATCCAGCACTGCCTCCAGGCGGGAAGTACGAACTTGTGTTCGAAGGTGGCGAACACGAAGCGTTCAGCGATCATGATCTGCCTGCCACCAAATCAAAGCGGAATCCCAACCACCATCGAGCGATCCTTGCGATCAGCACCGCGTTCTGGGACGCCTGGCTGCGTGACGACAAAGCGGCCCGAACGTGGCTGGATGGGACGAGCCCGTCATCGGTGCTGGAAAAGAAAGATCGATGGCAGCACAAATAGCTCGGCAACAATCTCAGTAAAGGCCGAATAGAATCAATTCTCGGGCGAAGAATCGCGGGACGCGAGCAGCGCCAGCATTTCGCCCCAGCCCTGGGGTCTCACTGTACCACACAAGTCACGAAGTTGGAGGCATTCTGCGGCGACGGTCGGCTGCGTTTTGGCGAAGATCACCGAGACCGAATGCCACCGATTCGCAAACGACGTGGGCGATCGCACGAGGATTTCTCGGACGAAAACTCAACGTACGCAAAAAACGAAACGCAAACAGAAACACTAAGCAAGCTCAGTGTTTTCTCGTTGCGTCTGTTTGTTTTTTTGTCGCTAACCGCCGATTCCAGTCATCGCCGTCATTTTTGATGCTTCACGCCTCGATTCCTAAACCCTCATCCGTTCGCCGATGCCGCCGATCCCTCGGGGCCGAAGCTATCCCACGCCAGAGAGAAACAGTTGAGGCGTTGCAAACCGATCCACAAAGTTTGTGGCCCCGGTTGGTTTTTGGGACGATCGACGAAGCCACCAAGAGTTGCGACCATACGAATCATCGTGTTCAGCGTTGGCGGGGTCTTAGGAAGTGGCTGGCCCCTTTTAACGACTGAGTACACCGACTTCCATTCGGCATCAGTGAAGACAACTTCGCAACTGATATCCGGGCATTCGCGACCAAGTCGGCAGAGGTACATCACACGCCACGCGACGATCGAATATACCGCCAGACAGTTCAGCGTCCGCGATAACCTCTCGAACAATCGCTCTTCAACACGGCAACCCGATTTTAAAGTTCGGAAGAAAATTTCAATTTGCCATCGGAGACAGTAGTACTTCACAATCTGCTGGACCTGTTCCAGCGTGGCGACAGGAAGTGTTGTCACCAGAAGCCATTGAATGGGTTCGCAGTCCTCTGGGGGATTCGGCTCTTCCACCAGCACCACATTCACTGTCAGGGGCAGCAGTTGGCGATCAAAGCGATCGGGAGGCAGCAGCGTCACCGTTGCGGCACGCACTTCGACGTTGCGGCACGCACTTCGACGTTGGCCGTGCGTGCGTCACGAGACTGCTCACGTTTATTCTTTGTGACTTCAATTTTTGCTCTGCGCAAACTCACCTGAACCGATTTGAATTCGAGGCATGGGGTCGCCCGAACATCATTCAGCCAGTTGCCGGTTTCGGTGCTTCGGGTCTGGCAGCCACGCACAATCATCTGGACTTCAGGCGTTGATGTGCCATCAGACTGCGTCACCGAACGCGGTTCGCTGAAGAGTTCGTAGATGTCGGATTCACTGTCACTGACACAGACGCACGTCGTGTTCGGACATGCGGCGGCCACCACGCGAGCCGCGTGAAGTCCCTCGATCCAGCGCACACTTTCCTTCTTTTCAATCGGCGTGTTCTTCCGTTCTTTCGCCTTCTCTGCGGGTGTCTTCGTTGTTTCAATTGATTCCCGCGTCCATGTTTTCTGCCACACCGTTCCCAACGGAATTCCAGTAGAATCAAATGCAATGAGCGGATGAATGAAGGCACCGAATCGCACGTTCGAATCCATCGGCCCCGCGCCTGCGACTTGCTGCTGTGGTCGCGTCAGGTCCATCTCCGACGTGTCCTGCACCAGCACGACCAGGCCACACTGCGAAATTCGCTCGTGCGTCGCGGCGATGTGCGACTGCAGAATTTTCTGTGGCGTCACTTCGTCATTGTCAAAGAAGCGATACGCCGCTTCCATTTCCGCGCGTCCATCAGTGGCGGCTGGAATGCTGAGTTTCGGATTGGCGTCGAGCTTTTCCAGGACCGTGGCAAGCCGTTTGTTGAGCCGCTTGTCGCCCAGATCGGCTGTCCGAACTTCGTCGGTCAACGTCGATGGCTTGCGATCCGGAAATGTGCCGAGTTGTGGTTGAAATGTGCCGAGTTGTGGTTGAAGCGTGCCGAGTTGTGGTTGAAGCGTGATGCTCATGCTCAAAACCTCATCGAGGTTATTCTTAAGCGACTCGCCTCCGTGGTCGAGTTTCTTGTGCCGATCCGTCACGCAGTCATGGCATGAACACTCTCAGTTTCCGCCCGGATGACGACTTCTTCCAGCGGAAATACCAACGCCCCCGGAAGTTCACACCGCCCGACAGCAATTGCAGCCCGAAATTCGGCCCTTTCCGCCGAACACTTGTGTGGTACAGTGAGCCCAGCGGGAACGGTACAGCATCGGATGTCAGCACGATCAGTGTCACAGTCACGGACGACGATGGTGGCGTCAATGCTACTCCATTCGGACAGCTCGGAAGCGAGTCCCTCGTCAATACAATTTCAGCAGACTTTTAATTGAGTCCATCGGTGGCGATGGATAGTGTCGGAAACTATGTCGTAACGTGGACGGGGTTCGGGGCGACTCAGGATGGATCCGGGAGCGGCGTATACGCACAGCGGTTCAATGCAAGTGGTGCACCAGTCGGGCCGGAGTTTC
>JAYTXB010000581.1:0-1561 GCA_043743205.1 Schlesneria sp. | reverse complement strand
CCCACGTTTGATCTCAACCCGGCGGTCGCGCGCGTGGAACATGGCATCTGGAACTATCACTCGAAGCTCGACTGGATCTTTCTCGAACTTGGCACCACGTTGCTCGGCACGATGGATGGCCGACACGTCTGTGCTGCGGGAGCCTTCGGTTTTCGTGGGGCCGTCGCCGATGAACATGCTCAATCCGGTCGCTTGATTCAGCGACCGTGGCACTGGCGAATGCTCAGCCAGTTCCATCCGGGCGATCACTTTGGCTGCGCTCACCGCGTCTTCATCGCGGAAGAGATCGTGCCGTTGATCCAGTCGAAGTCGAGTCGAGATTGAGAGCTGGTTCGTCGCCGAAATTCTCACGCTCATTCGCGGCGTGCGTCGGTTCCAATTTTCAGTCGCCCTCGGCACACTACCGCCCCGTCAGACGGAATGCCTCGCCGCGAAATCCATGCGCGAGGTGAGGGTGCAGGGGTGAGTCGAAAGGAATGTTCATGACACGCAAGACAGATGTCGCTGCTCTCGCGCCACGATCTCGGCCCGTTGCCAAACGCGATGGAGACGCTTCACGGAATGAGCGAGCGGCTTGGCGTGTCGGCTTGGTTCTCTGTTGCCTCCCGTTGTTGAGTGCCTTGGGCGGATCATCGGCCTCGGCGCTCGATATCGTCGATGTGCGGTGGGGGTTCAATGGGAAGGTCGCTCCCAATCGCTTCAACCTGCTGTCGGTGCAAGTTCAGAATCCGACGCCGCAACCGTTTGATGGTGAGATCACGGCGCGAAAGGCTCTCGGCGGAGCGGGCTTCGTCGATGCGCCGGTGATCGAACGAGTCACCCTCGCCCCGTTCTCGCAGCCGACGTGGGTGCGATTCTACGTCTACATCACGGGCGATGGCTGGGGTAATTCGACCAGTAACGAGAATTGGAAGCTCTCATGGCGCGGTGGCAATTTCGATGTCCCTGTTCCGCGCGTTGCCAAGTATCAGCGCGTCGTGCTGTCCGATTCGAGCGGGATGCTGCGCAAGGGTGGCGCGTTCAAGCAGATGCCTGACGAACTCTTCCCCCCCTTCGTCACCGCGACTGATGCCCTGCAAGTCGTCGCCATCGACCATGAGCCACGGCAGTGGAGTCCCGGCCAGAAGGACGCGCTGCTCGACTGGCTGCAACTGGGCGGAACCGTTCTGCTCGTTCACGGCATCAACGGAAAGTTCCCTGAGTTCACCAGCACGCTGTCCGTGTTGAATTCGCCTGTCGATGATGGGCGTCATGGCGCGGGACGTGTGCTGCGCATCCCGCGCGCGGCCTCCACGATCAACGCCGACGAAGCGCGTCAGATTCTGGCCGGGCTACCCAAGAATCATGTCGGTCCCAACGAGAAGCCCGAAGACCTGATCGACCTCGTAGACCCGACCCTCTCCACGCAAATCAACAACGGAAACGCGTATGGTGAGGGAGCCGATCCGTTTCATTCGAGTTCGTTTCTCGGGCAGCTCAAGCAGATGACGAAGCCCGACCACAACTGGTTGCTGCTCCATTTCATGTTCTGGGTCTACATCGCGATGATCTTTCCGGGCTG
>JAYTXB010000580.1:0-1251 GCA_043743205.1 Schlesneria sp. | reverse complement strand
GAACGAATCGACTGCGTTTTGGGTGGGCCTCCCTGCCAGGCGTTCTCCAGTTCTGGCAAGCAAAAAAGCGTGCTCGATCCGCGCGGGACTCTCGTGTCGCAATTCGTGCGACTTGTGGACGAGGTCCGTCCGAGGGCGTTCCTATTTGAAAACGTCCGTGGGATCGTGACGGCCCGAGATGAGAGCGGTCGCCCCGGCGGAGTGATTCGCAAGATCATCAATGACTTTGAAACGCTGGGCTACAGTTGTCGTGCGGGCTTGTTGAATGCGGCCGATTACGGTGCGTTCCAGCGGAGAGTTCGATGTTTCATCGTCGGTGTTCAGAACGGCACGGCACCTCAGTTCCCTGCCGAGACTCACGTCGCTCAAACACAGTCAGTGCGAGGACTGTTTGAATCACCCTGGAGAACTCTGCGCGAATTCCTGACCGAATGGGCAGACAAGGAGGAGTCGAATTTCGTGTTCCCCACGCCCGCGCTGGCCGCTCAACTCGCGGACCTTCCCGATGGAACCGGCCTCAAGAGTCGGGGAGTTGCCGAACCGACTCGCCCCGGCGGACACTGGGGCTATAGGCAGGGAACGTTCATCGCAGACTTGGACTTGCCCGCGCGCACGGTCACGGGGTCCGGCAGTCAAGATTGGGTGAGATGGGACGGTGTGTTGAGGCGATTGACGCTCGTCGAGGTCAAGCGATTGCAGGGCTTTCCCGACGATTGGTTGTTTGCCGGGACCAAGGCCGAAGTGTTCAAACAAGTTGGCAACGCGGTCCCCTCGATCTTCGGGGAACTTCTGGCCCGGACGATTCAGTCGCACCTTCACGAAGGCGCGAAGTCCCCCCCCGTGCGACTCGGCTTTCCTCCCGAATTCGAGAAGTACATCAACTACACCATTTCGGACCACCGTCGGAATGAAAGCGCTCGCAAAGTTCATCTCCCGTTCATTCATGCAGCACAGGTCGGTGAAACCGGAAGAGGCTGAGCCAATCACAGACAACCCTGCGGCGTTCCTTGAATACGGCGTGAGCATCACTTCTGCGTCAGTTCCTTGTAGACGTGTTCGATGTTCTCGGTTCGCTCTTTGACATCGACTCCGGCCCAGTCTTTGTACCAAGGGAGATTGAGTGACTTCTTGATCTCGTCGAGGGACATCTTGGCGTTGATGGCTTCTTGAACGGCTTGGCGGAGTTCGACGAAGTAGCGGCGTTGGGTGGTGACGAGGGTGGCGTCGGACATTTCGCCGTGGCCGGGGCAG
>JAYTXB010000579.1:0-1294 GCA_043743205.1 Schlesneria sp. | reverse complement strand
GCGGATGAGCAGGAGGCCGGGCGACGCGAGGCTCAGAAGCGGACCAAGGCCGTCACTGCGTATGCCGACTTCCGCGAGATGCTCGACAAGGAGCGACTGAACATCGTGGCGGTCGCTCCGCGCTGGATCGACCAACATCGTGACATGGCTCTCGCGGCCGCCGAGCATGGCTGCCACATCTATATGGAGAAGCCGTTCGTTCCGACACTTGCCCAAGCTGATGAAGTGATCCGCGCGTGTGAGATGCGACATCTCAAGCTGGCCCTGTCACATCAGACGCACTACTCGCCAACCAATGCCGTGGTGCAGAAGCTGATCGCGGCGGGTGAGATCGGTGAGGTCTTGGAACTGCGCGGCCGTGGCAAGGAAGACGCACAGCGCGGAGGCGGTGAGGACTTGTGGGTGCTCGGTTCGCACGTCCTCGACCTGATGCGGCTGTTCGCGGGAGAGGCCACGAGTTGCTTTGCAACGGTCACGACCAAGGGTCGGCCCATCACAGCGGGTGATGTGGTCGAGGGGAATGAAGGGATCGGGCCACTCGCGGGAGAGGCGGTGCATGCGCGGTATTCGTTTGCGAACGGCGTGGTCGGAACGTTTGACTCGGTGCGCGGCGCGGGAGGAAACCCGTCTCGATTCGCTCTCCAAATTCTGGGGAGTCAAGGCATGATCGAGATCAGTACGGGATACCTCGCTCCGGTCTGGCTGCTCAAAGATGCCAGTTGGTCTCCCGGTCGAAGCGGAGCGAAATGGGAGCCGGTCACATCACAAGGGACCGCGCGGCCAGAAACGCTCAAGGGCGAAGGGTTGCATGGCGGCAACGTCGTGGCGGTTCACGATCTGCTCGACGCCATCGACAACGATCGTCAGCCGATGTGCAACATGTACGCGGGACGCTCGGTCGTCGGCATGATCGCGGGCATCTTCGAGTCTCAGCGTGTCGGTGGGCCGGTCGCGTTGCCTCTCGCCAAACGCGGCAATCCACTGACGGAGTTGAAGTGATGAGCAGTCACACTTTCGGCACCGATTCCGTCACGAAGTTCGATCCGCGCCTCGGCCGGTTGCTGGAGGAACTCGACACGCCGACGTTGTTGCTCGACAGAGCCGCTTCGGATCGCAATCTCGCGCGGATGGCCGCATTTTTTCGAGACCGCCCAGCGAAACTGCGGCCTCATTTCAAGAACCACAAGTGCGTGACCCTGGCCAAGCGGCAACTGGCGGCGGGCGCGATTGGCCTGACGTGCGCGAAGTTGAGTGAGGCCGAGATTCTGGTCGATCACGGCATCGACGATGTGTT
>JAYTXB010000578.1:0-9474 GCA_043743205.1 Schlesneria sp. | reverse complement strand
TGGTTTGCCAATGTCGAGCCGTCCATTCGACGGACGGATGATGGCAACATCCTCGTGTTCCGCGTGCTGGAACGTCCCATCGTGAAGCGGGTCGAGTACAAGGGAAACAAGAAGCTCAAGACCAAGGTTTTCCAACAGATGACGCAGCTCAAGGCGGGTAGCCCGTATGACGTGAGCGCCAACCGCGAGTGTGCCCGTCGGATTGAAGAGCATTACCACGAGAAGGGCTACGCGTTCGCCACCGTCGAACTCGAAAGTGGTGGAGTCCGAACCGATCCCGATCGCGAAGTTGTGTTCCTGATCAACGAAGGTCCGAAGGTCTCGGTCTCGTCGGTTAAGTTTGACGGGAACGACCACTTCAGCGATGGAATCTTGAAACTGAAGACTCGCACCAAGACCCGCGTCTTGTGGCTGTTCGGCGGGAAGTACGATCCGTCCAGTATGGCCGACGACATGGAAGGCGTGCGCCAGTACTACTACAGCCTCGGTTACTTTGACGTGCAGGTGGAGCCGAAGCAGGTCTTCTCGGAAGACAAGTCGAAGATTCAGTTGCACTACGAGATCGAAGAGGGAAAACGCTACCGCATCCGCAACATCGATGTGGCTGGCAATCAAGTACTGTCTGAGGGCGAAGTCCTCGGGATGACGAAGATCGCCTCTGGGGAAGACTACAACGCCCGACACATCGCCAAAGATGTCGAGACGATCAAGAGTCGCTACGGCGAACAGGGACGATTGCAGGCGCGGGTCGATGCCGTTCCGGTCTGGACCGACGACAACGACGCAGCCGTCGTCGATATTGTGTTCAAGATCAATGAAGACAAGGTCTATCGGGTGCGCGAGCTCAACGTTCACATCGCGGGAGATCATCCGCACACGAAGACAAATCTGATCCGCAACCTCTCGCCCATCCGACCGGGCGATCTGGCAGACCCCAAGAAAATCTATTTGCTCAAACGCCGACTGGAAGGGTCGCAGTACTTCGATCCCAATCCCCGCATCGACACCAGCATCGTCAAAAGTGACTCGTGGATTCAGCAGCCCAACGTGAGCATGGCGCGCGGCCAGAGTGGTGGAGCATCCTCCGTTGCCAATTCCAATCCGTTGGAAATGGCCGGACACAGCCTGCTCGTGGGAACCTCCTTCTCGTCCAGCGAACCGTCGTCGAAAGCGACGACTTCACCGAACGCCGCTTCACCGAACACGGCCGCAGCAAAGACGCGTACCAACCCGAACGTCACTGAAACTCAAAACGTCGCGAGGCCGTACTTCGTCGAAGCACGGACTCCCGAGCCAGCAGAAGAAGACACAGAAACCGACGCGGCCAAGTCGGACTGCGCTCGTCTGGCACCGCTCACGCCGGTCTTTCGTGCTCAAAGCTACGACCAGCCTCCCGGCCCCGGTGGCTTCGATAACAGCAACCCGCAACTCAATCCGTTCGGCAACGCGCTGCGCGATCAAGAGACTGACGATTTCGGACGAATTCCAAGACTGCCTCCTCCCGAGTTCGTCGATATCGATGCCTATGTCAACGAAGCCCGCACCGGCCGTTTGATGTTCGGGGTCGGTATCAACAGTAACTCGGGCGTCGTCGGCAACATCGTGTTGAGCGAACAGAACTTCGACATTCTCAGGCCCCCCACCAGTTGGGCCGATGTTTGGAACGGGACCGCGTGGCGCGGCGGTGGCCAACGATTTCGCATCGAAGCGATGCCGGGAACGCAGGTCAGCCGTTACTTGGTGGACTGGCAAGACCCGTACTTCATGGACACGAACAACAATCTTGGCGTGAGTGGCTTCTACTTCCAGCGGTTCTACAACAATTGGACCGAGCAACGCCTCGGAGGCAAGCTGCGCGTCGGCCGCCAGTTCACACAGCAATGGTCCGGCTCCGTCGCGCTGCGACTGGAAGATGTCGGAATCTCCAGGCCGACCAACCCACATCCTCAGCTTTTGACGGATGTCCTCGGCCATACCTTGCTCTCGACGGTGCGAGCTTCGGTTATGCACGACACACGCGACGCGGCGTTCCTGCCGGGGCAAGGTCACTACCTCGAATTGGGTGTCGAACAAGCGTTCAACGAATTCACCTACACGCGGTTCGACCTCGAAGGCCGACAATACTTCACGACTTATCAGCGTGCCGATGGCGGCGGTCGCCACACGATCTCGCTCATCGGGCAAGCCAGTTTCACGGGAGACGACACGCCCATCTACGAGCGTTTCTTCGCGGGTGGCTTCCAATCCTTCCGAGGCTTCTCGTTCCGTGGCGTCAGCCCGGTCGATACGGGGGTGCGTGTCGGTGGAACAACGATGTTGCTCGGCAGCGTCGAGTACATGCTTCCCGTGACCGCGAACGAAATGGTCAAGGTGGTCGGGTTCAGTGACTTCGGTACGGTCGATAATAAAGTCTCTCTGCGCGACTTCCGCCTGTCGGTTGGTGCCGGATTCCGCATCGCCGTTCCCATGATGGGGCCAGTCCCCATCGCGCTCGACTTCGCCGTCCCCTTGTTGAAGCAAGACTTCGACAACAAGCAAATCTTCAGCTTCTATGTCGGCGTGAACAGGTAGCGGGCGAAGCCCGTGGGAGAGGCTTCCTACGGGTTAGAAAATTCCTGCCGACTGGCCCACCCCATGCTTATCGAAGGTCTCGTCACCAGTCTCAATCTTGCGGGCGAGTTGAATCTTGCGCCGATGGGGCCGATCGTGGACGAGTCGCTGACACAGCTCACGCTCCGTCCGTTTCAGACCTCGACGACCTACCGGAACTTGAAGCAGCGACCGTGCGGAGTCTTCCACATCACGGACGATGTCTTGCTGATCGCGCGGGCCGCGTTGCATCGACTCGACACAATCCCAGCGACGTTCGCCGCTCACTCCATCGACGGCCGAGTCTTGCAAGACTGCTGCCGCTGGTACGAGTTCGAGATCGTCGAATGCGACGATGCGTCCGAGCGGACTCGGCTTGAAGCGCAGGTCGTCCACTGCGGGCGCGTGCGCGACTTCATCGGCTTTCACCGGGCACGACATGCGGTCCTCGAAGCGACGATTCTCGCGACTCGACTCCACTTGATCCCCGAGGCGGAACTGCGGAGCCAGTTGCAGTCACTCGCCAGTCCCATCGAGAAGACTGCCGGGCCGCGCGAGCGAGAAGCCTTCGCACTGGTCTGCCAGCACGTGGACGAATGGTATCGCGCCGCCGCACAGAGTCCGTGACGCCCGTCAGCCTTCCGGGGGCGGCTAACTCAATTTGTCAAATCTGGAGTTTGCGCTCCTCACATCGCGAATTGCGTCCCTACCAATGCCGACGCATACTACGCCCCACTGGAACTGGCTTGGTTCAGCCGACTCTGTTTCGGCCGCGAGGCGGATGACGATTTCTATTTCTGCGAGGTGCAACATGGCGATAGCGCAGTTACCCGAGAACATCGAACGACCGCTGTTGCTGTTGGATCGTCAAGTGCGCGATGCGGTCTTCACGCGCGGCCTCGCACGATTGGCTTTGCTCGCAGCGCTGGGCTTGGGAAGCGTGCTGACAGCGGACGGTTGGCTGTGCCTGAGTGGCTCGGTACGAGGCACGCTACTCGTGGCGTGGGCCTTGGTCACATCCGTCGTCGCCTGGCATCAAGTCATCCGGCCGATGTTTCGTCCGACCAATTTGGCTGAGTTGGCGGCGCTGGTGGAAGTTCAGTTTCCGGAGCTCAAAGAACGACTCAGTTCGCTGGTCGAGTTTCGCACCTCAGGAGCCGCGCCGGGTGCGTCGAAGCTGATGCGTGACTTGATGGCGCGACAAACGGTGAAGGCGGTTGAGCAGCTTGATCTGCACAATGTCGTCCCGACGAGTCATTCGCCGAAGATGGCTTTGGCGGCTGTCACGGCCTGCGTGCTGCTGCTGTCCCCGTTCTTGTGGGACGCGCATGGTTACGGTCTGTTGTGGGCGAGGTTCCTCGCGCCGTGGGGCAATTTCAGTTGGGGCGGTATTGAACTCATCATCCCTGACGGCGATCAAGTCGCGGCGCGCGGCAGTGACGTGGTGATTCCGGTCGAGGTCCGTCGTCGCGCGAAGCCGATCGCAGCGGCAGACCAAGCGGCTTATTGGCTCCATTGGACCGATGCCACCGGCGCGCGCGACGCGCGACGTTTAGAGTGGGATGCGGGGCTGAGTCGCTTTACCACGACATTGCCTCACGTCTTCCACTCGATCACGTTTCAGGCCACCACGTCCGGTGCGCAGTCGCGCACGCATCGCATTCATGTCGCCGATCCGCCGTCAATTGCGAGTCTCCACTTGGACATTGATCCGCCCGCGTATACCGGCCTCCCTGCGAAGTCGCTCGATGGTGCCCAAGGGGAAGTCCGCGCGGCCGAACGGAGTCGCATCACGATGCAATTGAAGTTTCCAGAATCGGTCTCGACTGCGGAACTGACTTGGCCTGCCGACGCCACGGCTGCGCGCGATGCAGTCGCGCTGCCGCTGAAGCTCGCGTCCGATAGACGCTCCGCCACCATCGACACCATCGCGCTGACCTCCGGCAAGTTTGGCTTTCGCCTGAAGAGCGGACTTGGCCTGACCAACACAGATCCCGCGCGGGCACTCGTCGTCGATCCCGATCTCCCTCCCGCGATCTCGTTGGCGGGGAGCGACGAACCGGTCGCGGTGAGGCCCGCTGACCGACATCTCGTGAAGGCTGAGATTCGCGACGATCACGGCCTCAGCACGGTTGAACTGCATCTCGAAACATCCACCGGCCAGAAGCACACGACGACATTGCCCGCAGAGTTGCTGCGATCGAGACAGCTCGCGCATGACTTCCCCATCGACTTGGCCGACCTTGGGCTGGCGCCGGGGCAAGCGGTGACGTATCGCGTCCGCGCCGTAGACAACCGCCCGGTTCCGGAGCCACAAGAGACGTGGACCAAGCCGCGCACGTTGATGATTCAATCAACCGTCACGCCGCCGCTCGACCCGCAAGTGGCCGAGCAACAGCAGAGTGTCGATGACCAAATCGAGAGCCTGCGCCACGATCTGGCCGACGCGAAGAAAGCTCTCGCCGCACTGCACGCTCAGACCGAGAAAGAGTCGCTCCAACAGAAGAACTCCGACAAGAGCGAGCCGCTCGACAAGCTCGCACGGCAACAAGCAGAGATCGCCGAGAAGTTGCAACAACTGGCCGCTGAGTTGGCCGAGAATCGAGTCACCGCCGGGCTGGCCGATCGCGCCGCGAACATCGCCGAGCAGGACGTGAGCGATGCGATCAAAAAGCTGGACGAAGCGCGGGCCATCGAAGAATCGCGCGACCAATTGGCTCCGCTCAGTCAGTCGATCGACCGGCTCACGGCCGCCGAGAAACAACTCCGCGCGGTCGAGACACAGGTCGCCGAGTTGCAGAAGCTGGAGCGAGACCTCGCCGATCTGGATCGCCTCGCTAACAAGTCGGATCGTTTGGCCGAGCAACTTGACCAGCTTGATCAACAAGCACACGCGGAGGCCGACGCGCTCGCTCAGGCAGGCTCTTCCAATGAACCGGCGTCTGACGGAGCGGTGACCGAGGACGCGGCGGCGGCGGCGCGCGAAGAACGCCGCGCGCAGTTGGAGGCGGATGGAAAGAAGCTGGCGAGCGAATTGAACGAACTGCTCCGCAAGCATCCCGAGTTGCTCGATGTCGCGCGGCAGGAGCAGGGGCAGCGACTGGCTCAACTCGCGGAACAGGCCCGTCAGTTGGCGAAGCCTCAGCAACAGTTGGCCGATGCGTTTGAAGGTGATGCTGCGCGGGCACCAGCCTCCGCGACAAAGCCTGCCAACGTCGAAACGACGGAACCAGCCGCGAGGGAGCAGGCCGACTCGCCCGATCACGAGATCGCCAACAGAGACCACTCCCTCAGCGATGCCGCCGCGAAAGTCGTTCGCGATCAGCAGCAGCTCGCCGTCGAAGCGACTCGCCAGGCGATCGAGTTGGCGAAAGAGCAAGGTGCCGAATCGGCGGCGACTCAAGCCGCTGCTGAGTTTGCCAGGAGAGCGGCCGCCGCATCGCGACAGGCTCAAGCAGGTCAGCTCGACGAAGCGAGTGAGCAAGCGGAAGCCGCATCTCAAGCGGGAGACCTCGCGGCGAAGAGCCTTGCGGTTACCGGCGAACCGGCGAGCCAGCCCTCCCAACACGCGGACGAACTCGCGCAACGGCAACACGACTTGGCCGAGCAGTTGGCCGAATTGGCTCCGTCCGCTGAGGCCCAGCGTGGCGCACAGCAGCAGGGTCAAGAACAGTTGGCCCGCGCTGCGGAAGGTTTATCGAAGCGACTCGAACAAGCGCGAGAAGAACTCGATGCCGATCCGTTCAATGCCAAATCTGCGAGTGACGCAGCCGCGCAGGCTCAACAATCAGCCAGCCAAGCGAAACAGTCGATGGAGCGCGCTGCTCAAGCAAGAAAGTCCAACGATGCTCCGGAAGCGGCCGAGCAAGCCAGACGTGCGGCCGACCAACTGCAGCAAGCGGCACGTGAGGCCGAAGCCGCGCTGCCACGTCCCACGTCGAAGCCAAACTCTTCTGTTCCTCCCGAGGTCGCGTCCGAAGTGGCCGATGCCGCGCGCGAGTTGCAGCAGGCTCAGAAAAAATTGGCCGAGTGCAACTGCAACAAACCGGGTGGCTCCAAACCCGGAGGCTCTAAACCGGGTGGCACGAAAGAAAGAGGTTCATCGGGCAGCGAGCCAGCGTCCGGCGGTCCTTCGTCAGAGCCGTCTCCCACGGGTGAGCAGCCTGCCGCAGATGACGGTGACTCGCAACTCGCTCAAACGGCCGAGCAGTTCCGACAAGCGAGTGCCGCACTGCGTCGCGCGTTGCATGGATCACAGCCAGCCAGCGAACAGGCGGGAACCAACTCCAAGCCCGGTCAGAACAAACCCGGTCGTGACCAGGCTCAGGCCGGTGAATTGCCGACGGACTCAAGTGAACCGGGCCAAGCCGTTGCGAGTGGCGGCGGTGGTGCCGAGGACGCCGATCTCGGTCAACTCGATAGCCAACTCAAACAGCAGGCGCAACGCAACTGGGGCAAGCTCCCCGGACAGCTTCGCACCGAGATCATGCAGGGAGCCAACAAGAAGCCGCACCCTGAGTACGCCAAGCAGATCAAGTCATACTTTGAAGAGATCGCGAAGCCCGCCACGAAGGAGTCGGCTCCGTGATGCAGCCTCTTCTCGGTTCGACGGCACGATCAACAGCGCGCCCATCCTACGGGTCGTCTGGGCGTGTCCTCCGGTGGATGTTCAAGCTGCACTGCGTGATGGGCTTGCTCGTAGCCTCATCAGCGCAGGCCGCTCCACCGGAAGGAGTTGATCGCGAGGTGGACGATGCGATCGTCAGCGCGCTGCGGTTCATTGCGTCGCAGCAACAGCCGGCGGGAGGTTGGAATGTGGACTCGTTCGGCGGCGAGGCAACCTCGGCCGCGTCACTCTCCGTCATGGCGTTTCTCGCAGCGGGGCACATGCCCGATGAAGGCCCCTACGGCGTCGCCATCACGCGTGGCGTGCAGTACGTCCTCGATCATCAGGAAGCCAACGGCTTGTTGGCTCATCGCCGCAATCACGGACCGATGTATGACCACGGGATCAGCACCCTGATGCTGGCAGAAGTCGCGGGGATGGTTTCCGAACGTCAGGCCACGGCGGCACGCAAGGGACTCGAACGGGCGACGTGGTTAATTCTGGAATCTCAGAACGTGCAGAAGCAGGCGTCGCAAGCGGGAGGTTGGCGCTATCAACCGGCCAGCACTGACAGCGATCTGAGTGTGACCGGTTGGCAGCTATTGGCACTTCGTGCCGCGAAGGACATCGGCATGGATGTCCCGGCCGCGAACATCGACCTCGCAATCACCTACGTCAAGAAATGTGCCGCACGCGACGGGCGCGGCTTCTGTTATCAACCGGGTGGCGGTTCGACTCCGGTTCTCACGGGGACGGGTTTGCTGGCGCTCACCGTCTGCGGCGAAGACGACTGCGCCGAGGTGCATGGCGCAGCCGACTTCTTGCGTGTCCGCCCATTGCGATACAACGATCCGTGGTTCTTCTATGGCGTCTACTACACCACGATCGGCATGTACAAGCGGGGCGGTGACGATTGGAAACGTGCTAAGCCCGCGTTGTTTGTCGAACTGTTGGCCAACCAACAGCCCGACGGGAGTTGGAAGGCAGGCAACGGAAACGAGCAGCCATTCGGTCGCATCTACTCCACCACGATGGCCGTCTTGGCACTCAGCGTTGAGTACGGGTATCTGCCAATCTATCAGCGGTGAGGGGCGGCGTATCAATCACAAACTGGCGTAATGCGAGTATCAGCTTCCAGCCGACAAAGCACATCGCGGATAGCACGACACTTGTCGATGCGCCGCTCTTAAGGTCTCTTGCTTTGCTTGCCACCGAGGAATTTCTGACGGCGCTGCGTACGGGGCTGACCCGCTGTCACGTGAAGGAAGCGTACGTCTTGGTGGGCGTCTCGGGCGGTGCGGATAGCGTTGCGTTACTGCGCGGTCTGTGCCAGTTGCGCAAGGATTTCTCGCTCTCGCTGCGCGTCGCGCATCTCAACCACAAACTGCGCGGAGCAGCCAGCGATGCCGATGCCGAGTGGGTCAGAATGCTGGCGGTGTCTCTACAACTTCCCGTCGAGATCGGTGAGGTCACTCGTGATCTCGCGCACGAGCGCGGCGGTCTCGAAGAAGCCGCACGCGAGGCTCGGCATCGGTTCCTCAATGACACTGCCGCGCGACTTGAGTTCAATACGATCGCACTGGCACACACCGCCGACGATCAGATCGAGACCGTCTTGCATCATCTCTTTCGAGGGACGGGGCTGTCCGGGTTACGAGGTATCCCGCACGAGCGATTACTTACAGACAACATCCGCTTGGTCCGCCCGATCCGCTCGATCCATCGTGAACTGGTCGAAGCGTACCTGAGTGAACTTGGACAAGATTACCGCACCGATGCCACCAACGCGGACACCGCTCTCACGCGCAACTGGCTTCGTCACGACTTGCTGCCAAAGTTGCGCAGCCGCTTCGGTGAAAAGGTCGATCTCTCACTGACTCGATTGTCGGACCAAGCAGCCGAGATTGAATCGACGCTCACGACGCTGGCCGAACGGTTGCTCGACGCGGCGTTGCTCGATCTTCAACCACACACGGTGCGAGTCAACACGCGATCGTTGACCGGCGAACCACGTCATCTGGTGCGAGAAGTCTTCGTCCAACTCTGGCGGCGCCAGGCGTGGCCAAGACAGGCGATGAACCACGCTCACTGGAATCGCCTCGCTGATTTGGTTGGCTCACTCGGAGCGACCAGCTTGCCGGGCGAGATCGAAGCGACTCATCGAACAACCGGCCTGTTGGTCATCGCGCGACGCTGAGTCTCGCGCGGCCCAAACTGAGTCGTTTAACCGCGTGGGCAACGCCACGATGTGATCGCCATTGCCCGCTCCGATGGAACGA
>JAYTXB010000577.1:0-3407 GCA_043743205.1 Schlesneria sp. | reverse complement strand
CCAACGCGGAGACAACCGCTACCCCGATGAATCGCGTCCGCTATCGCCCGGAGTTCCGGCCGCGCTGCGCGGCGAGTTGCCCACCATCGCGCCCGTCTCTTTGCCGGTTGAAGCGTTCTATCCGGCGCTGCGCCCGGAACTCGCCAACGGCCTGCTCGAACAAGCCCGCGGGGGTGTGACGAAGGTCGAGCAGGAGATTGTCGCAGCGAAGTTCAAGGTTGCTGAACTGGCACACAAACTCCAAGCCTCGCGCGGCGCGGCGTCTCCTGGTCCCTCGCCCCCGTCCTCGGGGGAGAGGGCAGGGTGAGGGGGCCGAACGGTGAACCGACTTCGCCACCTCAAAGGACTGAAGAAAGAACCCCTCACCCTAACCCTCTCCCCTCCAAGGCGAGGGGCGAGGGGACAGGAAAGGAACTTCTCACAGCGGGCGGTTTCCGCTTCCACGACGACTTCTCCCAACCGCGTCCCGATGACTGGCAGCCGCTCGGTGGCGAGTGGGTTTACGAGAACGGTCACCTCATCGAGAAAGCCGTCACGGGTTTCGCGACGAACGTGCTGAAGCGGGCGTTGCCGCAGGACGTGCGGATCAAGGTTCGCTACCGGCCGCTCGCGCCCGGCCAGTATCGGTCGATCGGCTTCAGCTTCGATTACGTCGATCAGGGGCACTCGCAGGACATTTACACTCACACGGGAGACGCCACTCAAACCGTGCAGGCGTTTCATCGCATCGGTGGCCAGCAAGTCTATCCGGCGGCTGGCATCGTCCAGACCAAAGACCTCAAGGTGGGCGAAGAGGCGACGATCGAGATCACCGCGCGCGGGCAGCAACTGACGATCCTGCTCAACGGTACGAAGCGGCTCGACTATGTGATGCCCGTCGCGCGGCGCACGGGAAAGTTTTCGCTGTGGGTTCACAGCGGCTCGGCCGAGTTCCTCGAACTCGACATCCGCGAGTTGGTCGCGTCGCGCGAAGACCTCGAACGCGAAGTGATTGTCGCCCGCGATGCCGTCGCGCTGCTGGAATTGAAGCGCGTGACCACTCTGGCCGAAGTCGAATCGCTTCGCACGCGGATTGAGGCCGAACGAGCCAAGTATGCGCCCATCGAACGACAGACCGATGAGGCAACGACGAAACGAAAGTCGCTGGTCGTCGCCGCCAGCAATGCCGAGAAGGCCGTCACCGCGTCGAAGGCACGCGAAGCCGTGTTGCAGGCGGAACAGTTCCTGATGTCGGTCAAGCCGTCGCTGAGATTTAATCCCCTATCGCTGGACTCGCGTCGCGCAGCGACCGTCGTCCCCTCGCCCCCGTCTTCGGGGGAGAGGGCTAGGGTGAGGGGGCCGAGCGGCGAACCGACTTCGCAACCTCAAACGACTGAAGAAAGAACCCCTCACCCTAACCCTCTCCCGACCACCGAAGCGGCGGTGCCGGAGGCGAGTGGCGAGGGGACTGGAGCAGACATCTTCACTGCTGCACTTCCCGCCGACGCCCTCTTTCACGAGAACTCGCCCGCCGCGATGGATGCCGAAGCGAAACTCAATGTGGCGAAGGCCACTCTTGCAGCCGCTATCACAGCGATGGAACAGCCGGACGAGAAGTATGCGCCCGTTGGCGAGATGTCCCCTTCAACTAGTACCGGCCGACGCACGGCGCTCGCGCAGTGGATCACTTCAAATCAAAACCCGCGCACGGCGCGAGTGGCGATGAATCACATCTGGCTGCGTCACTTCGGCCAGGCGCTCGTGCCGAGCGTCGCCAACTTTGGCCTCAACGGAGATCAGCCGTCTCATCCCGAATTGCTCGACTGGCTGGCGGTTGAGTTGATGGAGAACGGCTGGCGCATGAAGCCGATTCACCGGATGATCGTGCTGTCAGCGGCGTATCGGATGAGTTCAGCTCCGTCTCCCCTCGCCCCGGCGGGCACCGCCGCTTCGATGGTCCGGGGAGAGGGGCCGGGGGTAAAGGGGCCTTCTCTCGTCCCCTCGCCCCCGTCTGCGAGGGAGAGGGCTAGGGTGAGGGGGCCGAGTGGGGAACCGACTTCACCACCTCAAACGACTGAACAAAGAACCCCTCTCTTGTCCCCTCACCCTAGCCCTCTCCCCGCAAAGCCGGGGTGAGGGGACAGGAATCGACCCGACCAACAAGTATCTCTGGCACATGAACTCGCGCCGCATGGAGGCCGAGGTCGTGCGAGACAGCGTCCTTTTCGCGGCCGGATCGCTCGATCTGACGCGCGGCGGGGCAGAAATTTCCGAAGCACAGGGACTAACGTCGTTGCGGCGGAGCCTGTACTTCCGCAACACACCGAATGACAAGATGAAGTTCCTCGAAGTCTTCGACGTGGCCGATCCGAATGCCTGTTATCGCCGTCGAGAAAGCGTGGTCCCTCAACAGGCGCTGGCCCTGATGAACAGTTCCCTCGCACTCGATCAGTCGCGGCTGTTGGCAGAAACGCTGACCGCACAAGTCGGTGACAAGGACGATGAGCCGACGCGCACGGCCTTCGTCACGGCGGCCATGGAAGTGATCCTGAGTCAGTCGCCGAGCGCGGCCGAACTCCGCGCGTGTCACTCATTCCTGCAAGACCAAACGCGAGTCGTCGCGACATCAGCGCACGCCGTGTTTCCGGCGGGAGGCCCCTCGCAACGGGTCCCTTCGTCATCGCCGATTCAACGCGCGCGAGAGAACCTCGTCCAAGTCTTGTTCAGCCACAACGCCTTCGTCACGGTGAGGTAGCCAGACTTCAAGGTAGCCCTGTCGCTCCGCGACAGGAAGCGCGATGAAGAGCAAGCCCCTACTTCCGTTCAACCGCACTTCAACGAGACGACCAGACTGCCGATCTGCCTCGCGCTTCCTGTCGCGGAGCGACAGGGCTACCTTGGCCTGCGGCCTAATACGAAGTCGATTGGGCTGTACACTCACGCTCGACTCGCCACGCCCGACTTGCCACGGCAGACCCATTTCAGGAGCTTCTTCAATGACCACACTGGCTGATGCACTCCAGCGACTCGGGATGAATACGGCTCCGCTGGCGATCGGAATCGGGGGCGAGGCAACGGCGGGAACGGGTTCATTGCTGACGGGTCGGTCGCCCATTGATGGGACGACGCTCTGTTCGTTCTCGGCGGCGGCACCGAGCGATGCGTCGCGCGTGTTGACTTCGGCGAGTGAGGCCTTCACGACGTGGCGTGTCGTGCCTGGGCCGCAGCGTGGCGAGTTCGTGCGACGAGTCGGCAACCGGTTTCGCGAATGGAAGGCGGACCTCGCGGCGGTGATCTCGTGGGAGGCGGGCAAGGTCACGCAAGAGGCTTTGGGCGAGGTTCAGGAAGTCATCGACATCTGTGACTTTGCGGTCGGTCTCTCACGACAGCTTTACGGGCTGACGATTGCGACCGAGCGACCGGGGCAT
>JAYTXB010000576.1:0-9285 GCA_043743205.1 Schlesneria sp. | reverse complement strand
AACAGACTCGATGCTCATTGAGCACGATCCCATCCCTTCGGCCACGCAAAGGAGAGCATTCGCCGTGAAGAGAACCATTTTTGGGGCATTCGCCCTCGCCCTGCTTGCAGGCGTCCTGACTCTGAGTGGCAATGCTTGGAGCCAAAACAAGGAAGCCGCCCCGGCTGCTGCTGCTGCGTCTAACGCACCGCACAAAGTGGGACTAATCGACATGGCTCACGTCTTCAAGAACTACAAGAAGTTCGAGACTCTGCGTGAGGAGCTGAAGGAAGAAATCAGCGGCAGTGAAACCAAAGCCAAGCTGATGCAGGAAGAACTCGGCGAGATGCAGAAGACGATGAAGGGTCTCGCTGAAGGAGGTCCTGAGTTCAGCAAGGCCGAGCAGATCATCGTCAAGAAAGCGGCCGAGTTCGAGACCTTCCGCCGCAGTGCGTCGCGCGACTTCCTCAAGAAGGAATCGCAGATTTACTTGCAGGTCTACAACGAGACATCAGATGCCGTGAAGCGGTACGCCGACTTCTACAAGTACACGCTGGTCATTCGCTTCAACCGCGAAGACTTGGATACCGAGAATCCTCAGAACCTGTTGCAGGGGATGAATCGTCAGGTCGTCTACCACAAGCCCGAAGACGACATCACCGTCTCGGTGCTCGACTACCTGAACCGCAAGTACACGCCAGCCGCCTCGGCTGCTCCGGCTGCTGCTCCTCGCACAGGAGCGAAGCCTGCGAAGACCTCGCAGAACTGAGAGCCGCTCTCGTCTGATGGACCACCATCGCCAGCCGACCCCGGTTTCATTGCCGGGGTCGGCTGCATCTTCGCACCACCGATCTCGCTCGCATCGCGGCGATACGGGGGAGGGGCCTTTGCACTCGCGACTTCAACGCACTATCGCGCGCCCGGCCGAGTTTCACGGTTTTGGCTTCCTGACGGGATCCGATGTCGCGCTTCGCTTTCTTCCCGCTGACGAGGGGACTGGCATCCGGTTCCAACGCGTCGATCTGCCGGGAACCAAGCCAATCCCTGCGACACTCGCACACGTCGTCCCACGACAGCGCCGCACCGCGATCTCGAATGGGGCCGCGACAGTCGAACTGATCGAACACGTCATGGCCGCACTCGCCGGACTTCAGATCGACAACTGCCTCGTGCAGCTCAACGCCAGTGAATGCCCTGGAGCCGATGGATCGAGTCTGGGCTTCGTTCATGAGTTGCTCGAAGCAGGCATCGTCGAGCAATCGTTGCGACGCGAAGTCCTCGTGGTGAGACAGCCCGCCCGAACCTCGACCGAAGGGAATCAGTCGGAGATCACCGCTGGTCCTGTCTTCCGTCGCACACTCGTCATCAGCTACGAACTCGATTACGGGCCACGCTCGCCGATCAAGCCACAACTGTTGACGTTCGAGTTCTCGCCAGAAGCCTTTGTCACCAACTTGGCATTTGCGAGGACGTTTGTACTCGAAGCGGAAGTTGCTTCACTGAAGGCTCAGGGCTACGGCAGTCGTGTTACCGAGAAAGACCTGCTGGTCTTTGGCGACAACGGCGTGATCGGCAATGAATTGCGGGCGAACGATGAGTGCGTACGCCACAAGGTGCTCGATTGCATCGGCGACTTCGCACTGCTCGGTTGCGACATCCACGGCCACTTCCGCGCTTACCGTTCCGGCCACAATCAAAACCACGCGATCTGTCGTCAGGTACAGGCGTCCATGACGCAGGCACTTCCGCTCCGACGAGCCGCCTGATTGCACCGGGTGCTGTTCCCGAAGAACACTCATTCAGAAGGACATCCTCATGGCCAACCGCATCTCGCCGCTCGCTCAAATCGACTCGCAAGCTCAACTGGGCGACGACCTCGACATCGGGCCGTTCTGCGTCATCGGCCCGCAGGTCAGCCTCGGTAACGGCTGTAAGCTGGACAACAACGTGACCATCACCGGACACACGACGATCGGCGAGCGAAATCGCTTCTTCCCTTGCGCGGTCATCGGAGCGGAACCACAGGACTTCTGCTACGCGGGAGGACCGACAAAGGTCGAGATCGGTGACGACAATCTCTTTCGCGAAGGTGTCACCGTGAATCGCGGTGCCGATAAGGAAGATGGCCTCACGCGAATCGGCAACCGCAACTTCCTGATGTCCAACGCACACGTCGCACACAACTGTCACGTCTTCAACAACACGATCCTGACGAACGGTGTGTTGCTCGCGGGACACGTTCACGTACACGACTTCGCCATCGTCTCGGGCAACTCGGCGGTCAGCCACTTTTGCACGCTCGGGACCGGATCGTTTGTGGGCGGGATGTGTCGTGTGGTGCAAGACGTGCCGCCGTACATGATGTCGGTCAGCGCGGACGATCCCGAGATCGCCACGATCAACGTGGTCGGAATGCGACGACGCGGGATTTCGGATTCCGCGATCGCTCTCGTCCGCCAGGCTTTCAAGCTGATGTACCGCGAGCACAAGAAGATTGACGAAGTTCGCTCACTGCTCATCGAAAAGACTGAGGGCGTGTTACCACTCGAACTGATGACGCTGTTGAGCTTCGTCGAGTGGACGCAGAAGGGAAAGAACGGTCGCGGTCGCGAGGCTTACCGCAACCAACCTCAACCTGCTGCCGAAACCGAACGCCGTGCCGCGTGATTCGTGTGTTCGGCGCGGGTCTCCCGCGCCCCGCCGAAACGCCCGACCGCAGGTCTCCTCTTGGTTTTGCAGTGTGTTTTCTGCGGTTGCTCGTCACTCACTCCACAAGATTCTTCATCATGACTCGGTTGCGATTGGCAGTTGTCGGCGTGGGTGCTCTCGGGCGTCATCACGCGCGGATTCTCAGCGAACTGGCTGATGTGGAATTGGTGGCCGTGGCCGACAGCCGGGCCGAGCAAGGTCAGGAGATCGCGACCAAATGTCGGACACGCTGGGTCGCCGACTTTCGCGAACTATTGAGTCGCGACTTGGTCGATGCGGTCTCGGTGGTTGTGCCGACTGTCGCGCATCGCGAGGTCGCGGGAGCGTTTCTCGAAGTGGGAATTCCGGTCCTCGTTGAGAAGCCACTGGCCACCAACGCGACGCACGCGCGGGAACTCGTCAAGCTGGCGTCACGGCTAGGGACGTTGCTTCAGGTTGGGCACATCGAACGATTCAACCCCGCCTTCCAAGCTGCTCATCCGCTGATCGTCGAACCGAAGTACATTCGTATCGAACGAACCAGCGGCTACACGTTCCGATCGACTGACATCGGTGTCGTACACGATCTCATGATCCACGACATTGACCTCGTGTTGTCACTCGTTCGCAGTTCGCTCCGCAGTGTCGAAGCGTTTGGAACGACAGTCATGGGTGGTCATGAAGATGTCGCGCAGGCGCGGCTGCGGTTTGAGAACGGCTGCGTGGCGGACCTTACTGCCAGCCGCATCAGCCCGACCGTCGCGAGATCACTTCAAGCGTGGTCTGCCAACGGCTGCGTGACCTGCGACATGCACACGCGCGAGGTCAAACGGTTCGCTCCGTCTGACGAACTGCGATTGGGAACGCCTCCGCTCGACTTGGCTCGCCAACCCGGAGCCGACATCGAGCAACTGAAGCGGGATGTTTTTGGTCGCTTCGTTTCTGTGGAGACTTCAGCGATCGACGCCTCCAGCCCCGACGCTCTCACGCAGGAACTGATCGAGTTCGTGGACTGCGTTGGCAGTGGTCGCTCGCCATTGGTCGATGGCGAGCAGGCTTTGCAAGCCATGCTCGTGGCGGAAGCCGTTCTGCGGAGCCTGGCTGCTCACGATTGGGCGGGACAAAGTTCGCTCGACCTCCCTGCTGTTCGCGTTCCATTGCGACGCGCCGCCTAAGGCGACCGGCCTCGAAGGCCATCCTCTGTTGCTCAACAGGCGATCGGCGGCGCGGAAAATCCGTCTTGAACTACCAGCCTGCTGCTTTTTTTAAGACGAATTTCTGAGACATCAAAGCCTGCCTTGACCCAAGTAGGAGCGTAAACCAATAATCCGCGCCCTTTTGCCTCCCCGCCGGGTTATGAACCAGCGCCTCATATGACTGTCAAGGTGTCCGCCCATGCTAAAAAAAGCAGACTTTGAGGAATTCAAACGGCTGTTACTCGTACTTCGCGCCCGAGTGCGAGGAGATGTCCAGCAGATGACTGACGAAGCACTGGACCGGAATGAAGAGGGGGAAGGGGAGTCCAAGTCGCCGACTCACCTTGCGGAACTGGGAACGGAAACCTACGAACTCGACTTCGCTCTTCGTCGCGTTGAAAATGAGCAAGAATTTTTGGCGGAAATCGACGCTGCACTGCTGAGGATCAAAGACGAATCGTTTGGAATCTGCCAAGGATGCCAAACAGAGGGGCGTTCGCTAGCGAAGTCGGTCATCTCTAAGCTGCGATTGCGGGCGATTCCTTACACCAAAAACTGCGTTGAGTGCGAACAGAAACGTGAAGCGAGCGAATGCTAGAGCCGACTGACAGTGGATCTCAGAGCCGTAGTGGACCTCGACTTGGAGGCCCCGTTTCTGCATCCGCTCGAACGCCCGTGGCGACCGCCCTTTTTTCGTTGCCACGCACGTCGGTCTTGCTCGCGATCGCCCTCACCGGTTTGGCTTGGGATTTATGGTCGAAGCACCAAGTTTTCGCCAATCTCGGGTGCCCTGGAGTCCTGCCTGGTCCAGGTGTTCATCCTGTCTGGAAAGGTCAGATATTTGGAGTCGCTCTCCAATTCCAATTGGAAACAACTCTGAACTTCGGCGCTCTCTGGGGCATGGGCCAAGGACAAACGTGGCTCTTCGCGTCACTGAGCGTGGTGGCGGTTGTGGTGATTGGCTACTTCATTCGCAACGGGCAAGCGACCGCCGTGTGGTGGCTGACGATCGCTACGGGGTTGTTGCTGGCGGGAACGCTGGGAAATCTGTTTGACCGCCTCGGCCTTCACGGCTTGAAGGATGCTCAGGGCGAGACTATTCGAGCCGTCCGAGACTTCCTCGATTTCTGGTTCTTCGGCAACTTCCATTGGGCAACGTTCAACTTCGCAGACGCTTACCTTGTCGTAGGAGCGATCATGCTGGTCCTGCATTCCTTCTTCGTGCCGGTGAACCCCCAACTGCCACGAGTTCCGCCCCTCCGACGCTCGAATCAGAGTCGCAGCAATCCTGATAGTCAGACGCCTTGCTTATGGAAGACAGGGAAATGAATGGCCATCAGATTTGATTCAGCCTTGCCACGCATCTGGTGTGATTTCAATGCCTGCGGCTGGAGTGGGAATGCAAGTGACAACTGTTACTACGTCCTAGATCAGAAAGCGATTGCCGCTCTAGGACTCACTGAATGTAGCCACGTATTTATTTACGATGATGACGGTGACGGACATGTCATCGGTTGTGCAGGTAAACTTGAATCGTTCGATGGACAATGGCGTGTGCGGCCAGTCGCGGATAGTTGGTTTCGTGGCCCACTAGACAGCAACACAAGTACCGAATGATGAAGCAAAGCCGTTTTTGATTTCGTGACAGGCTATAAGCTTACCTCTCGCGTCACGTCGCAGCGGCGGCACTCGTCTTGGTCGCGGTCCAGTGGCACAGAACGATGCCCAATCCGTACAACACCAAGAGCGGTGCCATCATCAAGAGCATGGTCATCGGATCGGGAGTCGGCGTCAGGACCATCGAGATTACGGCAATTGCCAAGACCGCCAACTTCCACTGCGCTATGAATTGTGCAGTCGTGAAGATGTTGATACGGGATAGAAACAGCATCGCCAGTGGCAACTGAAAGCTCACGCCGAACATCAACGGCAGCATCACCGCGAAGCTGATCCACTCGGAGATGCGAATCTGCGCGGTCAGCCCCATGCGCACGTTGTAGCCCAGCAGAAAATCCAGCACCGTGGGCAGGACACTGTAAAAGCAGAAACCAATTCCACCGAGGAACAGCACGATCGACATGGGTAGGTACGTGTAGATGTACTTCTGTTCGTGCGGATATAGCCCGGCAGCGACGAACAGCCAGAGCTGGAAGAAGACCCACGGGCTAGCCACGATCAAGCCCGCGATAAACGAGACTTTCATATAGGTCACGAACGCTTCTTGGACGTTCAGCGTGACAGGGCGGTCGATTTTCTCTAAGCCCAACCAGAACTGGGCGAAGGTGGACGACTTGGCTTGCAGCGTGAGTTTCTTGTCCCGCAGTGCTTCTGATGCGGCCGGGTAAACGTCAGGAGCTGCTTCGTGGAGCTGTGACGCCAGTTCGTGAGCGGACAACTCGATGGTGATGGCTTCCCGCGCCGCTTTGGCTTGAGGGCGAACCTTCTCAATCTCTTCAGCCGTAGCGGCTTTCGGGGCAAACGTCATGTTGTAGAACGCGCCGCTGACCGACTTCCAAAAATCGAAGCCTTTGACGTTGTCCTGAACCTCTGTGACATTGGTCGCTCGCCGCAGCGCCGCATCTACGGGGTATCGGATGATCCGGACAAGGTCTTCACCGAAGATCAGCGCGAGGAACACGCAAACCGCCAAGCCCAGCATGGCTCGAATAAGATGGAAGCGAAGCACTTCCAAGTGCTCGCCAAAGGTCATTGCGGTGTCATCAAACAAATCTTTGTTGCTAGCCATGAGTCTCTCCAAACATTGGGGCCGCGCATCCTGAGCGGAGAACCGCGCGAACGCAAGCCGCAGCGATGTCATTAGAAGTCGAGGGCCGCAAATCAGTCCGGTCGCAAACAGCGATCCTGTAGCACCAAGTGCATCGACTGTGCGGTATCCACTCGGATGGCCCCGAGAAAGTGCAGGGCGAGTGAGCGGGCATCTGCTGAACGCGTGAAAACGAACCGGAGTTTATCCGGTTTCAAACCGAAGTCGAGGCAGAGGAGTCAATTGGAACTCAGGGGGCTCGCGGAACCAAGACCGCCAAAGCTAGGATGTCCACACACTGGCGAATGCGGCGGAGAATCTCAGTGGCGCGTGACGCAGGGCAGGTTACCAATCTGCCACGAATCGAGCCTGATGCGAGCAAGTTTGCAACCTGCCCCCACGTTGCAGCGCTACCTCATCAGGCCGAGTTGTCGGCGGATGTCGGTTTGGATTTCATCGGCAGACAGACAGCCATCGGTTTGAATGACGAGTTCTTTTCGGCGGAACAGTTCCAAGATCGGTTCGGTCTTGGTGCGGTAGTCCTGCAATCGCTGACGCAGTCCGTCTTCGTTGTCATCGCTGCGAACGACGAGCTTTCCGCCGCAGACATCGCACGTTTCGAGGTCGGCCGGTCGGTGATGGATCAGGTTGTAATCGAGTCCACAGTGACTACAGAGCCGGCGTGCGAGAACTCGCTCGAAGACGACTTCATCTGGCACGTTGATGTGGATCACGGCGTCGATGTCATAGCTCTCCAGAAAGAACTCGGCCTGCGATCGGTTCCGAGGAAAGCCGTCGAGGATGAAGCCGAAGTTCCAATTGTGAAGCGCCAATCGGTCGCGAACGATCTGCTCGACGTTCTCATCGTCCACCATTTTGCCGTCTGCGATGAGCCGCTTGATGCGAGCACCGAGCTTCGTATGGGACTGAATGTGCCAGCGAAAGATGTCGCCGACCGAGATGTGAACGAGGTCAAAGTCCTGCTTGAGTCGTTTCGCCTGCGTCCCTTTGCCGCAGCCCTGCGCTCCCATGATGACGTACTTGTGCATGTTGCCCTTCGAGATGGAGTCGTTCGCGGTCGGAACCGCGTTTCTGGCAGAGTCTAGCAGCCGATCCGGCTTGCCCGCGAGGTATCAAAACGGCGGCTCGTTCGGCTGGCAGCGCTGCTTGGCGAATAGGCATGGCGCGGGAGCGTGACTCGCGGCACCATTGATCGGTGATCGCCGTTGCTAATGAAAATAAGGGTTTTCTCGCGAAGTTCAGTTCTCCGACCGACAAGGCACGCATCTTGCGTTCAGTGGGAAATGCAAACAGGGGTTTGCACACGGATTGAGTTTACTGGTGCGACTGCTGCGGCGACCGAACGGATGAAACAAGATTCGCGGGCAGAATGCTTTCTATGAGATGGGGCAGGGACAGCCTGATCGACTGCGTGTGGAAAAATTACTCGATTGAGAAGGGACAACGGTTATGTGGCAAAGACGTGCGCTCGCGTCACTGACGGGATGGCTGCTGCTGTGCGGTGGAACAATGAATTTGCTCTTGGCTCAGGAGCCGACAACGCCCGCCGAACCGGTGCTGGCTGCGGTCGCGGCGGCGACACCCGTTCATTTGAATGGAACCTATGACACGGGTTCCATCGCCTGGCTGATGGTCAGCGCGGCGTTGGTCTTCTTCATGATGCCCGGTCTGGCTCTGTTCTACGGAGGGATGTGCCGCGCCAAGAACGTGCTGAACATGTTCATGTGCGTCATGGTCTGCGTGCCGATCGTGGCCATTCAGTGGGTGATGGTCGGCTACAACTTCTCGTTCGCGGTCCCGTCCGCCATCGCGGTCGATGCGGGCAAAAATGACGACGGCACCGACAAGCCGAAGTTGAGTTACCTCGGCTGGGACAACGGACTCGTCGGCATGAGCTCGTTCTCAGACATGGCTCCCGACAGCCCGAACTTTTACGGCAAGATTGTTACCAGCGGTGACACGGTGGGAGCCGCTCCGACCGGAGTTCCCGAGTTGCTGTTCGCCATGTTCCAGATGATGTTCGCGATCATCACACCGGCGTTGATCGTCGGTGCGATTGCCGAGCGTGTGAAGTTCAGTGCATGGTGCGTGTTCGTACTGCTCTGGACGACGATCGTGTACGACCCGGTCTGTCACTGGGTGTGGAACGTCAACGGCTGGCTGTTCCAAGCGGGCGTCTATGACTTCGCAGGCGGCACAGTGGTTCACGTGCTGGCGGGAACCTCGGCGTTGGCTTTGATCCTGCTGTTGCCGAAGCGAAAGGGCTTCCCACAAGGACCGTTCCTGCCGCACAGCATTGGTTGGACGCTCATCGGAGCGGGTCTCCTGATGGTCGGTTGGTTCGGGTTCAACGCCGGTTCGGCGATCGCCGTCGGCAAGGACTTCCTGCCAGTGTCGGCGGCCGTCGCAGTCCTCGCGTTTGCGACAACGGCTATCGCGGGAAGTGCCGCAGCCGGATCATGGATGGTGGCGGAGTGGATTCACGTCGGTAAGCCGACCGCGTTGGGTGTGGCTTCGGGAATCGTGGCCGGTCTGGTGGCGATCACTCCTTGTGCCGGACACGTCAGTCCCGGCGGGGCACTCATCATCGGGTTGCTCGGTGGCGTGGTCTGCTTCCTCGGCGTGCAAGCCAAGCAA
>JAYTXB010000575.1:0-26847 GCA_043743205.1 Schlesneria sp. | reverse complement strand
TGATCGTGCCCTGTAGGGGCACAGGAGGTTTGACGGATCGGTCTCGCACGCCGTGTGGTCTCGACCAATAATTCCCGTGCCCCTTCAGGGCACACATTTCCGACTTTCCGTATCCCAGGGCGGCGCTCACGTTGTTCGCTAGCCCGGGGCTGATCTCCGAGGCCCCGTTGGGGCGAAGACAACCTCAATCCTCGAATAGCGCAACTTCTAAACGCGTGAGCGAGGAGGCCGACACATCGCAAACAACGGTGCTTCCTCGCTCACGCAGCGGGTTACTTTTCTAAAGTCAGTGCCATTGGGCACAAGCAACTTGAGCATCGGGTCACGGCCGCAACGGGACTCAACTCCAGAGTTCAGTCAACGGCGCAGCGGGGATCAGAGGTTGCTCCGTCTTGCCCAGGAGCATTGTCATCGGCGCAGTGTCGATACCGCACCACGCAACCAACGTCGCCGCAACTTCACTCGGAGAGATCGGTCGATCCACGGGTTCACTGGCGGTGGCGTCGCTGGCACCGAGAACTGCGCCGCCCGTGACCTTTCCACCGGCAACGATTCCCGACCAACAGCCGGGCCAGTGATCGCGTCCTTGATGATCATTCATCTTGGGAGTACGACCGAACTCACCAGTCGCCATGACCAGCGTGTCGTCCAGCAATCCGCGCTGAGCCAGATCGTCCAGCAACCCGGCCAGCGCGCGATCGAACTCCGGACACAACCGATCTTGATAGTCCATCACGGTAGCAGGGCCGCAATGCTTGTCGCCGTGGCAATCCCAAGTCACCCGCTGATGCAGTGAATCGAACAGGTTGACCGTGACGCATTGCGTTCCGCGTTCGATCATTTGCCGCGACTTCAGCAACGCGCGTCCGAACGGGCTTTGACCGTACAGCCGTTGAATCGACTCTGACTCGTCCTCCGGATCCATCGTCGAAATCAACGGTTCCCATTCGTCTCCCAGCATTCCGGCCGACTGCCCGTGATCGGCTTTCACGCCGGTCCCGACGAGCGGCCCGTTGATGATCGCGCAGCCTGCGGTTGCGCCTCGCAGGGGAGAGTTGCTCGCCACGATGCTGCCCCAGTGAGGGAACCGCACGCCACTCATCGCCAGCCGTCCGGTCTGCAACAGTTGCTGACCTGTCTCATGAATCGGGGCCGCATCGTGAGTCAGAGACCGCATTACGGAGAACCGATCCGCTCGCCGAGCCAACAACGGCAAAGTCTCACTGAAGCGGAGGCCGGGAACGGCGGTCTCAATCGATTGGAATGGGCCGCGAATGATGGAAGGGGCAGCGGGCTTGGGATCGAATGTTTCGAGCTGGCTCGGACCGCCTGTCATGAGGATGAAAATGGCCCGCCGGTGCGTAAACGCCGCCGCGCCGCGTGCCAGCGCGGCTTGTGACAACCCGACGACTCCGAGACCGCCCACACGCAGGAAGTCACGTCGCGACACGCCCTCTCTCCCTTCGGTGCCGACACTGCGGTCGGTGTTCGCCAAGCCTTCCGACATTTCGCCATCCTTCTTCCGCCAATTCCAATTCCAGACGGCCATGACTCTATCGCTGCCTCACCGGGAAGAAAAGAAGACTGCCTCCTGCAAGTGACTCCGCTCCGTCGAGACAACATCGGCCACAAGTCCGGTGTTCGATGCCAAGGTTCGTTCGCCGCCGCAGACCTCCGGCAACGGCTTGGTGATCGTAACGGTTGTGCTTGCCGTTCTGGCCGAGGAAACTCGGTTGCGTTCGCCCCACTCTATTCCTTTGTGAGACCGTTCGATGATCCTCGACCTGTTCAAACTGGATGGCCGCATTGCTCTCGTGACGGGAGGCAGTCGCGGATTGGGACAGTCCATGGCCTTGGGACTCGCTCAGGCCGGCGCTGATATCGTCGTGGTCTCCAGCTCGGGAGGCTGTCAGGAGATCGAGGCCCTCGTCTGTGAGACCGGTCGCCGGTTTTGGTCAGTGACGTGTGATCTCGGCCAGCCCGATCAACGCGCCGGCTTGATTGATCGCATCCTGGAACAGACGGGGCAACTCGACATCCTCGTCAACAACGCGGGCATCTCCCAACGCCATCCTCCCGAGGAATATCCGCTGGTCGAGTGGTATCAACTGCTGGAGATTCATCTTAATGCAGCGTTCGATCTGTCGCAGCAAGTCGCGAAGCACATGCTGCCGCGCGGACGTGGCAAGATTATCAACATCGGCTCGGTGATGACTTTTGAAGGAGGCTGGAACATCCCGGCCTATGCCGCGGCGAAGCATGGCCTGGCGGGACTGACCAAGTCACTCGGCAACTCATGGGGCCGACGCGGCATCAACGTGAACTGCATTTGCCCCGGATACTTCGAGACATCGCTGTCGCACGTCCTGCAAGACGACCCTGTGCGCGGCCCGCAGATTCTCGACCGCATCCCCGTTGGACGCTGGGGGCAGCCCGACGAGTTGGCTGGGTTGTGCGTGTTCCTCGCGTCCGGTGCCTCCAATTACATGCACGGCAGTACGATCGCCATCGACGGCGGCTGGCTCGCCCGCTGACTTAAAGCTCGCGCGGCCAAAGATGAGACACTGGCGAGCCGCATGCCGTCAGGCTGCGGGTTCTTGATCGCCAGCAGGAAACCCGTGGCCTCACGGCACACGGCTCGCTTAAAACAGCTCACTCATGGCCGTGCGAGGTATAAACTTCACGCGGTCAGGATTGACCGGTTGCTGTCCAACGCGAGTGCGAGTCATGGAATGCCTCGCCGACGTAGCTCCGGCATTTCATGACTGAGATTCTCCGTTCAACAAGCCCGCCAATTCCCGGCACGCATGGAATAGCCTGATGCGCCGTTCAGCCGGGCCATCTCGCCATCGCCAATCCAGTTCGAAGGTTTCTTTTTCACTTCACGTCATCGATCGAACCACGGTTCCTCACGGCACTCATGATCTCCGTCATCATCCCCACTCTGAACGAAGCCGCTTCCCTCGCGGAGTTGATCGCCGAGACGCGGCGTATCGGTGACTGTGAGATCGTCATCGTCGATGGCGGATCGACGGACGAAACTCTCGCACAAGCGGCCTCGGCGGACCAAGTTCTGTCGTCGGAACGCGGCCGTGCGACTCAGCAGAATCGGGGAGCCATTGCCTGTCGTGGTGACGTGCTGCTCTTCCTGCACGCGGACTGCCGGTTGCCCACCCATGCGTTCGATGCCATCGACGCAGCCCTCGCGAACGAACGAACTGTCGGCGGTTGCTTCCAGCAGCAGATTGCCGCCGATGGGCGAGCGTATCGCTGGCTGGAATGGGGGAATGCCTGGCGAGTCCGCTGGTTAGGGATGGCCTACGGCGATCAGGCGATCTTCATTCGCCGGTCGGTCTTCGAGCAACTCGGCCGCTTCTCCGACGTGAAGCTCATGGAAGACGTGCTGCTGATGCAGCGACTGCGCCGCACGGGCCGCTTCGTGTTGCTCGCCGATCAACTTACGGTCTCTGCCCGACGTTGGCAGCGTCAAGGTCTTGTGCGACAGACATTGCGCAATTGGCTGCTGCTGACGCTGGCCCTTTGCGGCGTCTCCCCCAATTACCTCGCGCGGTTCTATCCGAATACGCGGTGATCGCGTATGCCCCGTTACTCCAACTCATCCACAACGGCCGTCGCGCCACGATTGAGCGGCTCTACAATTTGGAAATTCGTGTCGGACCAGCGGATATCGTGCTTGAGATCGCTCGCCAATTCGGTCGCCTCGCGCGGACAGGAACACAACAGGGCGAGAGTCGGTCCCCATGACGTTTGCGCGATGCCTTGCACGCCGCGTGCGCGAAGCTGTTTAGCCAGCAGTGCCATGCGTGGATGAGCGAAGACGCCGCCTTGTACGTCCGAAAAGAACTGCCCGACTCGCACGCCGAACTCATGCATCGCCTCGCTGAACCGCCTGAAGTCCGCTTCGACCAGTGCGGGCAGCCAGTCCATGAGCGCGATTCGACATAGTTCACCAGTCAACTCGACGGGCATCGGTCGATGAGTTGCGAAGGCTTGCTGTTCATCGGCTCCGGAGAGACCTTGCGACTCACAGGGCGATGCCAGCACCAGTCGCCAGTCCGATGGAAGCTCGTACCGCGCGACAAGCGTGCCAAGGACCGGCCGCCGATCTGCACGGCCTCCATCAACCAGAAACCCGCCTTGCTCAAAGCCGTGTAAGCCGATTGCCGATCGCAATCCGCGCCCCGACCTCTGCGCGAGCGTCTCGACCGAGATCGCGCGTTCGCCCGCGAGTTCACTGAACGCGCGAGCCACCGCCAGCCCCAACTGCGTCCCGGAACCGAGGCCACTGTGGGGCGGAATCACCGCCCGCACTTCCGTCGCACAACAGCCGATCTTGGAACGCAGTTGCGCTGCGCGGTCAGGCTTGTTCACATCCCCGTGGGCCGAGTCGAGCATCGCCTCACGAATGCGACTCACCAACGTCACGACACGCGATCGAGAAGTCTTATCACCCTCGAACCGGTCGCATTCAGCAGTCCGCACGGTGACGATGACTCCGGGTGCCGAGATCATCATCCCAATTCCGCCAAACTTCCCGCCGCTGCAACCGGCCGGCGCGAGCGGCCCGAAATGCAAACGCGAGCCCGTCGTGACTGTCACTTGTGTTCCCATGAACCAAGGATGCCGTCTGTCTCCGCGATTCGCAATCGCGATCGAGGCCGCAGATCCGAGACGCTGCGGCAGGCAACCGACGTTGGGTCCAGTCTTCAAGGCCCCGTTGGCCAGAGCGAACTCAAGCGGAGATATGCTTCGCACGGCCCAAAGTGAGGCGTTTCACCGCCTGTTAAAGAACGTAGGATGGCCTCCTAGGCCGTCCGTTTTGGGCGTTGAAAGCGGGACGGGCAAGGTGCCCATCCTACGTTCTTTAACAGGCGGTGAAACGAGGCAAATGTCTCAGTTGGACCTGCGCGAGGCATCGACTTCACTTCAGCCTGCGGAGTTATCAAGTCAGTGCCATTGAACCTTTGCCATCAGTCACTTGGCAATTTAGGAGGGGGCCGAGTTCTCTCTTCAATCACCACGACGAACTGGCCGATGATGACGCAACCGGTGGAATATCCGGAATGACCGTGCTGACCGGACGACCGGAGGCTGGCATGAGAACGTCGAGAGGATGTGACCTGCGAAACTGCGGACTAAGTCGGAAACAAAGAGCTCTGCCACATAGTTTCTTTGCTTTCGATTCTAGCCGCAACGACTCTGGTCTCCCCATTTCTGTGACGGTTTGAATGACCAGATCCTGCCGGATTTTTTCATTTTCCGTCTGGTTCCACGCATGGAGGCGCGGGGTCATGTCTTGGTTGCTGCTCGCGCTGAATCAAATCACAGCCCTGATGCCGCCGCGTGCGAATCGATGGTGCTCGGCTTCGTTGCTGGCTGCACTACTAGCCTGTTCCATTGCTGCTGCTCAAGACGACGCACGTCTACCGGCATCGTTAGCCGAGCCGTTCGTTCGCAATGTTGAGGACTCGGCAGGCTTCGCTACCTCGTCGGCTGAAGCTGCCGATCCGCTGGAGATGCTCGATACGAGTTCCGAATTGTCGGCGCTCCGTCGTCGTCTCCACGAGTTGGAGCGAGCCGAACAAAAACGAACGGCTCGCGAGGCGAAGAAGGTGGCTGACGAGTTGGCCAAGAAGGAAGAAGAGGCTCGCAAAATCGACGACTGGTTGGACATGTCTACCGACAAGTGGACCGTCAAAATGGGTGGTCACGTTCAGATGGACTATGTCAACTGGCTCAATCCCGACCACGCGATCACGGGGCCAGCGGCAGCGCCGGGGACCAAGGATTACTTCGAGTTCCGTCGTCTCCGCCTGACTGCGGAGGGGACGGGCTACGGTGTCTATGACTTTCGATTGCAGATGACGCTGGAACCCGAGACGGTGGGAGAGAGTCCTCCCGGAACAGTCACGTCCCCCGATGTGAAGGATGCCTACTTCTCCATCAATGAGCTGCCGTGGCTGGGTCGGATGCGGATCGGAAATTTCTTCGTCCCGTTCGGTCTCGAACAAGTGACCAATGACACTCACAACGTCTTCATGGAACGCTCAATCCCGACGCAGGGAGTCTTCACTGCGGATCGCGAAGTGGGCGTCGCCTTCTATAACTGTTCGGCCGATCAACGTGTCACTTGGACCACGGGAGCCTTCTTTGACAGCATTAGCGAGGGTCTCAAGGAGCGGATTGACGACCGACAGGGCTACCGACTCAGCGGCCGCGCGACATGGCTTCCGTATTACGATGAGCCTTCCAACGGCCGCTACTTGGTCCATACGGGAGCGGGCATCCTTCACACGGACGATCAAGACGATCGAGTTCGCTTTCGTGCCCGACCGCAGATTCACGAAGGCCCGCGCCTCATCGACAGCGGCGTGCTCAAAGCGAGTTCGTACACGACCGGCAATCTCGAAATGGCCGTCGTTTGGGGACCGTTCTCGTTTCAGTCGGAAGCGTATCTGTCGAACGTCAACATGCTGGCGGGCGATGCGCAGCAGGTGAGCGGTGCGTACGCCCATGTCAGCTACTTCCTCACCGGAGAGAACCGAATCTTCGAGAGATTCGGTCAACACGGCGCTCAGTTCGGCAGAAACGTGCCGTACACGAATGTGTTCGCGACCTCGGGCGGTCATGGCCTCGGCGCATGGGAAGCCAAAGCCCGCTGGTCCAACTTGAACCTCAGCGGTGTGAATCACGGCGAGTACAACGATCTGACCGTCGGCTGCAACTGGTATTGGTCAGACCGTGTCCGTGTGATGCTCGATTGGATTCATCCGGTCACGAGTGGCCAGACGACATTCGGCAACACGAACTCAGACCTGTTAGCCACGCGATTCGATTTCAACTGGTAGGGAAGGAGGACTCCGTGATAACTCATTCGGTTCGTCTCAATGCAACGCTCAAGAGAACGCTGCTGCTCGCACTCTCGTTGTTGTTCACGTCGCAACGAGGTTTCGCCTACGAGAGGTGTTGCGCCCACTGCGGCTGTCACGACGCACCCCTTCAGAAGACCTGCCGCCTCGTCTGCGAACAGAAAAAAGTCACGGTCACCTGCTGGGGCTGCAAAGAGGAAGACTTCTGTGTTCCCGGCCCGAGTCGCCCCGGCTGTAAGCACGTCGAGTCGGTCTGCGAGGAAGCCAATGATTCCAAGGCTCCCTGTACTCAGCCGAAGAAGTTCGTCTGGAGAGACTGGTGCGCGAGTGACTGTGCCCACGTCTACACCAAACAAAAGCTCATGAAGAAGACGGTGACGAAGACCGTCCCGAGTTACAAATGGGTCGTCGAAACAATGTGTGAGCAATGCCAAGCGGGGATCGCTCCCGTGCATGTTCCCGCCGGAACATCCGTCCCACCCGCTCCTGCTCTATCCGCAGAAGTGAGGCAGTTGTCCCCAGCGACCGCGACCAATTCCAAGGCACAGCCGTAGGGTGGAGTCATACCTCGCGCGGCCACAAGTGATGTGTTTTAGGCGAGCCGCATGCCGTAAGGCTGCGGGTTTCCTGCGGCGATCAAGAACCCGCAGCCTTACGGCGTGCGGCTCGCCAAGGCCTCACTCGTGACCGCGCGGGATTTATCCGCGTGGGCAACGCCCTGCGTGGCGTGCGGAAAGACAGATTCCCACGTGTTCTATTTCAGAGTCGCCGCAGATTTGATTTGCACGGGAACAGACCAAGATCAAAACAAATTCGCACATTTGTGAAATATTGTGCTGGCGGTAGGTTGACTAAATAAACACAGGCTTGCTACCGTTTCGCCGTCTTCAGCTGCCTGCGGTATTTATTCGCTGCGTCCTGCGATTCGATGCTAAATCGCTCTCTATCACCTGTTTGCTGATTCGTCGCATTTGATACTGCGACTGTGTTTTGGTCATCAAGGAAACGATGGCCGTAACCCTTCGGCGTGATCGCAAGCCCGGTTGTCCCTGCTCTTCCTGCTTTTTGGAATGGGATCAACATGACAGCGCTACAAAAGCTCCAAGCTCCAAGCTCCAAGCTCTGACTTCTTTTGTGTACCGATGCCACTTGCCGGTACTTGGTTTGTTTACGTTTTCAGTGCGTGTGGTTTCGTGTCCTGAGTTCGTGCTTTCCCCAAGTCGAAGTGTCGCTGCGACGCATGCACTTTTCGGGTTCGCTATCAAAGTTTGGTAGCCCGAACCGTTCACGTGGGTTCAAGCATGCCCGCAATCTGTTTTGGATTTGGCTGTGGGCGATCTGTTGTCCTCAGCAATATACCGCGTCGAATGGAGGCCGATCATGACGAGTTTCACGATCCATAAAGTACGTAGGCATGGGTGGCATTCCCCACGACGTGTTGTCCGAGATCTCGTGGTTTTACTGCTCTTGTGTTTGCCCTATGTCGCACTCAGGGCCGCAGACTCGACTCCGGCCACGTTACCGAGCTTGGAAGCGGTGATCTCGGAATACGTGCAGGCGATATCGTCGTTGCGAACAATCGATTGCAAGTGCCATATCGACATTAAGCCGCATGCGGTAGACCCCAATGAAGAGACGCCAATGACGGTGATGGATGTCCGCTTTGTGCGGGATGGCCTGAAAGTTGCGATGCGGATTTCCGGAGAGACAGGGGTTGGGCAGAAAGCCATCGATATGTGGGTGGCTTTTGACGGCGAGAAATACTCCGAGTGGTCGGCATCGTTGGCTGTTGATGCCGCAAACGGATATTTTGCGCCACGTGGAGTGATAACTTCGCAAGAGCCTACAATGATGAACGCGATACCAACCTTGGAGACATTTCTCGGAAAGCGTGTTGGAGGCGGCCCGATGGATTTGGAGTCACTTCTCAAGCGGGACGAGGCTCGTGTCACCGGCTGGGAAGAAGTTGCGGGAAACCCCTGTCTACGTGTGGAGTTGGGTGAACACCCCCGAACTGCAAAGAGTATGTCACTACACTCGCACACAGTGATATTGCTCGACCCCAAGCACTCGTTCTTACCTCGCAGTATAGTCACCACGCATCCCGGAAAAACAACTCGGACGAAGGCTGTTATTGTTGACGCATTTGAAGCAGTTCCAGACCGGAGTTCAAATGGGGCGGCTGTTTGGCTTCCAAAAACAGGATCAATCACAAACAGCGCATCGCGCCGTGACTTCCATTTTGATGCTTTTATCGTCAATCAGCCGCTGGGCAATTCCGAGTTCGCCCCCCAATTTCCACAAGGCGCACTGGTGGGCCAGAATGTCGTTGGCCAACCAGAATCAAAGTTTTTGGTTGGGACTTCTGAATATCGAAAAGAATTGACTGATCGCGCAACGCTCCCAGACATCTCACCGGCCAAAGCGGTTGCCACACGTCCATTATCTGCGAGACCAACATCACAAAACGTGAGCTGGTGGGTAATTGGCGCTGGAGGAATGATTGTGGTGATTATAACCACTATCGTCCGTTACCGATTGCGGTAAGTATTCGCGCAATTGTATCGGTTGTTTGGCGACGTGTCGCGAAAAAGTCCTCGTCGGGCTTTGATGCACGATACGTCATGATTGATTTGAGAGGAAACGGATCATGAAATTGCTTGGAAAGACGTTACGAGTTTGGTCGTTCGGCGCAGTGTTCTTCAGTGCGGCACTGGCTGTTCACGGTGAGTTATCGACACACCCGTGTAAGGAAAGTGAAAGTCAATCAAACGGTTGCGACTCATGTACACCGTATTTATTACCTCTATTGGGCCCCAAGGCTTACTTTCATTGCACGATGGCTCAGGATTCAGGGATATGCAAAACAGGTGAGGAGAATGTTCCGGACATAATCTGTCAAACAGATCGGCTGGTTTGCCCCGGACCGCGTTACGTATACGCGGTTGAAGACCCCTGCCAAGGGGAAGTGGAAAGTATTGAAGACAATTGCGTGGTTTGGAAGAAGTACGACCAAGTCCAACAGACTGCGGCACCTGGCGTCATTTGTCCCTAAGCCGGCAGAACGCACTTACATCACAGTCACGTTGCCCAATGCAGTTTAATGCTGGGCAGCGTGATTCGTGATGTGCCCCGTCGATCGGATCGAAGCAATCTCGGCGACGTTTCTTTAGTCCGCCCGAACTGTGAGACGCATTCCTGAAATGCGTTATCATGTGAATAGAGAGGTGACAATAGTGAAGAAGTCACAATTGCGGCATCGCGTCGATCTCAATCGTGGTTTCACGGTCATTGAGTTACTCCTCGTGATGGGCGTGATAGGGGTTCTCGTTAGCCTGCTTGGTCCGTCAGTACTGCGAGCACGCGAGTCAGCGCGTCGGCTGCAATGTTCGGCGCGGCTGCGCGAATTGTCGTTGGCGAGTCACAATTTTCATGAGGTTCACTTGACGTTGCCGCCGCAGGGGAGAAATGTCCGCGGCGAGCCGGATTTTCCGCGAAATCTCTCGGCATGGGCGCGCCTGTTACCGTTTCTGGGCCACGATTCTATTCACGGTCAGATCGATGATGGCGAGACTGGTCCGGCCGGGTATGTTCAGCCACCAGTCAGCACACACAACAATCATCTGCTGAAGTTGACGGTCGCGGAGTTTGTTTGCCCTTCAGAGCGACTGCGGATTGGGATGTGCAACTATCGCGTTTGTGAAGGGAGTCACCCTGATCTGGCTCCGCCGAGTCAACGAGGAGCCTATTGGGGGCGCGGCCGTTCTGGTCGGAATTGCCCATTATCCGCGATCAGTGACGGACTTTCGCAAACGGTGCTGTGCAGCGAAAAAATCATTGGTGACTATGATCCCGAGCAATTCAATGCGGTCGGGGATACGTGGTGGCATAGGACACGAGGTTGGACTCTGACTGATGCCGAGGCTTGGGCCGCGCTCTGTGCCAATCCGCCCTCTTTATTGACGCCCCACAGTTCGTTCGGCGGTGCGACATGGTTGTTTGAAGGGAAGGTGTACACGGTCTACAACCACGTTCTGCCACCCAATTCGCCCATCTTGGACTGCACGCAACAATTCACTGACCTCGACCAGTCGGCAACCACCGCGAGAAGCTGGCATACAGGCGGCGTCAATGTGGCCATGGCCGATGGAGCCGCCCGGTTTGTCAGCGAGAATGTCGATCTCAAAGTGTGGCGAGCGGTCGGGACGCGCGCAGGAAGTGAGACCGTCGGTGAGTGGTAGCAACCCAGAGTGAAGTGAACGCGGAATGGGGAGTGAATTGCGATGCGAATATCGAACGTCAACGTTATAGAAACTCGGCGGCGGGGTTGGATCGCCTTGCCACTCTTGCTGATCGCAGGCTGCTTCGGGACGGCCGCTTTATCACCCTCGAAGGCCGGGCTTGAGATCTCCCCGCTCACGGCCATCGTTCGGCGCGGTGCGGCCGATGAAAGCGGCTCACGCAACATCATCTTCAAACTCAAGAATCACAGCGCGATACCGATGCATGTGGCGGAAGTGCGACCGTCTTGCGGCTGTACCTTGCCGGTAAAATGGGCGGATGGAACGCTCGCAGCGGGAGAGACGCGGGAACTGCATGTGCAATTGAGCGTACCGCAATACGGCAAAAAATCCTCCGTCATCCAAATCAGGACGGAAATCAAGGGAGTGGCCTCGACGGATGAAATCAAGATCGACATGGAAGGGATGGAACGCGTCGTCCCCCATCTCGAATCCGTTCCGACGGAATTGGAAGTTCGGAGCTACTTTGGCGATGAAATCGCTTCGCGGGAGTTCATCGTGGAGACCATCGAGCAGGCGGACACCCCCGCGTGGTTGCTGGGCTTTTCCTCTGCGGACGCCGAGTTGGCGAGTATCACGCTGCTTGATGAGCCTGAGTTAAAACGGCAAGGGGCTAATGTTCGGCGTCACTACAAGTGTCGGGCTGACGTGAAAGTCCCCACCGAAATTGGCCAGCCAAAATATGTGGTGATGGCACCCTCCACTCGCACGGTTCAATCGGGTGATCCTCCCAAGTCCATTCTCTTGCGCGTCGAGCGACAACCCGAGGTTCGATGCGTTCCGTCAGCGATGTTCTACTCGGAAAAGGATATTGCAGAAGGTCGTTACGAGCGGACACTGACCATCGTCAGCAATTCCGGTGACGCATTTGAAGCAGAAGTCGAACAACCCGAAGTCGCATGGATTGAAGTCGAGGCAATCGCCAGTGATTCGGAGCAAAACAGTCGCGCGTTTCGGATTCGTGTCAAAGCAAGTGCTGCTGCTGATGCTGCCACCACACTTTCTAAATCACAGGTCCGTATTCGTACCACGTTGCGCAGCACACCCACAGTCGATGTGCCCGTGACCGTTGCTGCCGGTCGCTTTACCGACTGACAATGTCCGAGGTCCACGGATGTCGGCAGGTTGGTCCGGCCACCCAGCGAGTGGCCTTTCGCATCCGAGTGGAGTTCGATCCCGTTCATCGGGGAGCATGGACGTAACCTATTGGGGATTCGTAAGATGAATTCCGCATTGAGGCTCTGGTCGAGGTGGATTATTTCCAGACCGGCCGGATCGTTCCCGAGTTCGGCGCAACGGAGCACGGGAACGGACGGGCGGAATACGAAGTCGGAGCCACCGAACAGGGGAAATCGTCGCCGTTCTCGTGTTCGGACGCTCCGAACTCAAGCACGATCGGGCGGAACTTGAGAACGGTGGCGGCGAGGGCGAGTCTGAATGGGGCGTACTTGGAGCCTATCCGAAAATATCCGAAGTCTTCTGAGACTTCGGATGTTTGGCGTGGTTCTCGGATAGGCTCTTGGGAATGGGCGTTCCGAATTGGATGACGGTTTGAAAGCACAATCACAGGGAGAACTCTCATGGCCGATTTTTTGCCGAGGCAGGATGACGCATTGGTGACGTGGCTGGTGAACTTTCAAAGCAAGGTTGCCGCCCACGCGGCGGCGTTGGGGATGACGGCGGCGCAAGTGACGGCCTTGCAGGATCGCTGTGGGCGGGTCATCACCGCGATTCAGACCGTCACCCCGGCTCAATCGGCGTTGGCCGCCGCTGTCACCGCCAAGGAGACGGCCAAGACGACCGAGCTTCCGGCGCTGCGGGGGGAACTCAACGTGATCAAGGCGAATCCCGCGATCACCGCCGCGCTGCTGGCGGACCTTCAAATCGTCGGGACAAGTACCACGTTCAACCCGGACACCTTTCAGCCGGAGCTCATAGGCGAAGTTGTCTCGGGGCACGTGCGGATCAAATTCAAGAAACTGGGTGCCGACGGCGTCAATCTGTACACGCGGCTGCGCGGTCAACCGGCATGGACGTTCCTCGCCCGCGACACGAATTCGCCCTATGACGATCACCGCCCGCTGACCGCACCCGGCGTTGCTGAAACGCGCGAATACCAAGCCTTCGGCGTCCTCAAGGACAACCAGATCGGCCAGCCCAGCGCCATCGTCAGTGTGACCTTCGGCGGATAGCCCGAAACCAATTGGGCGAGCGGCAGATAAAAATTGACCTGTTGTACGACGGACATCTTTGTCCGTCGCGCCTTTCGACGGACTTGGAAGTCCGTCGTACGGTCAGATCTTTTCTGCCGCTCGCCTAACGAGTGTTCGCCCACGGACGGGTCACATTCGCTGGTCTGCGGCAGCCCTCACTGGTGCGTCAGGCTGCGATTCAGCGTCACTCTTCGGTGACAAGCGACGCGCCAGGGTAGTAGTACCGGACGATCTCAAAGCACGATTTTCCTGCTTGAGCTTGGCCGTTGGCTCCCCACTGGCAGAGGCCGACGCCGTGCCCGTGGCCGCGTCCTGCGACCTTCACGACATGCTTGTTCAATGACAGAGCGAAATGCGGGCTGCGAAGTGTTCCTGCGGGAAGTCGCTCGCGCAGTTCGATGCCGTTGATCGTGAGGCTCTGCTTGCCATCGCCGATTTGAAATCGTGAGATCACTCCGTCACCAGGACCGGCCGTTTGTTGAATCGACGCGAGGTTCAAAACTGGCTTCAAATCGCGGAGTCCGTGCAGGAAGTCCTGCTCACTCACCTCGGCCGTCCAACGAAAATACTTCGACTCGCAACACCACTCGCACGGGACCGACTTCAACACGGGAGCGGCATCCTCAAACAGTTCTTGTCCCTCGGTGGTTCGCCCGCCACAGACCGCGGAGTAATAGGCGCTGAACAGATGACCTCGATGCTGAAGCACGATGCCACGTGTGTCGGTCACCGTCCGACGACTCGAAGCGCTCTCCCCTGCCAAGCGTCGTCCGTTCGAGTCGGTGTATTCGACCCCGAGGTACTTCTGGCTCCGTTGCGAATTGAAGAGGTCATAAACGGCAGCGGGATCAGCGTGCTGCTGTTGATATCGCGCATACGTCCGCGCCACGATGGCCTGTGCTTGACGCGCTGCGTCATGAAAACTGGCGGGCATCTCGGAATCGACCACGCTCGCCAAGTATTCTTCAATCGGCAGGACGTTCACAGCCGAGACTCTGCCGTCCGTCCGCTTGAACAGCCGAACGTGGCCACGATAGAGGTGCCCGTTCACGCGAATCGTCGGTTGCTTTTGCGGGGTGATCTCCAACCGATCAAACGCAAATGTCGAACGACCAATCTTGAGACCGCTCTTCACCGACTCGACCCGTGTTTCAGGCAGTCCTTCCCCATGTGATAACTCGCGAGATGAGTTCAAAGTGCGCGCCGTGCTTGATCCGCTCGTCGCACTGAGGGAGCGAATTGAGTACGGCCCGCTGATGGCCAACTGCAAGAACTCACTCCCGCCAGGCGTCACATTGACGCGAATGAGCGACGAATCGGAAGCGACTTGCGACGAAGGCTGCGGCCCATTGAGTCGAGTCTGCACCACAACGTCCCGCGAACGCGGCGTCATCTGAGTGCGAACAGCGGTCGGTAGTCGAGCGGCAATTTGAAGTGGGGCAGGGGAGTGGGGCAATGATTCCGTTCGCACCACGAACACGACCGCGCCAACGACCAGAACAATGGGCACCCAAACTCCCAAGGAACGATTCGTCGCAGAAACGCGAGTGGACCGAACGTCGGCTGGAACATCAGACTCGTCTGGTTCGTTCGTTGGCGGCGTCACCACGTCAGGACTCCGTTCCCTCAAAGGACAATCCCAAGTTCTCGGACTCTGCCTACGACATGACCCGTGACGTGAAACGGCACGGGTCATGGAGATGTCGAAACTCTTCGAGAAATCGTCAGTCGTTTCGCAGTTTGAGATTCAACTCGGCCAACTGCTGACGAATTTCATTCAGTGAAGTCACACCAAAGTTCTTGGTGGCCAGCAACTCATCCGGCGTGCGCTGAACCAGTTCGCTGAGCGCGGTGATTCCGAGACGCGACATACACTTGCGTGCCCGAACGGACAGGTTGAGGTCCGACACGGATCGGGCCAGCATCGCTTGTTCTTGAGGCGACAAGTCGGGAGACATGAGGCCCGTTCCAACGGGACCACCCCAACTCGTTTCCTTTGTCCCCGGTGCCTGCAACTCCTGACCAACCTGCAATCCGTGAGCGGTCATCAACTCGCGAATCTCGACGAGCGACGTTTCACCGAAATTCTTGCCTTCCAGCAATTCTGGCTCGGTGATTTTAGTGAGGTCGCCCAGCGTGATGATATTCATGCCAGCCAAGCAATTGCGGCTGCGCACGGACAATTCAAAATCGGTGACAGGACGGCTAAGCAACTGAGCAAGTCGGGCCTGATTGCGGGCCGAGTCGTCGTCGTAGTACATCTCACTCGTCGCTTCGATGTCCTTCATGTACATCAAAGCACGTTCGTGATTCGGATCGAACGCGAGAATGCGACGGAAGCAGAACGCCGCCGCAGCGAAGTTGTTCTTGTCTTCGTAGAGCAACCCCAAATTCAGGAGTGCGCCCAAGTAGAACGGGGGGCGGCTGAGCGACTGCTCGTACAACCGGATCGCTTCTTCGTCGTTGCCGTAGAGCGAGTTCTCTCCCGCCAAGCGAAACAGCGCTTGAGAGTGATGCGGGTCCATATCGACAGCCCGCTCGAAGTACTCGATCGCACCGTAGGTATCGCCGCGATCCGACAAAATGCAGCCCATCTGGTACGAGTAGTCCGCCCGGCGGGCCCCCTCCAAACCAGACTGCTTCAATGCGGCTTCGGCCTCGTCCAGCTTCCCTCGCTCACGGAGAGTTCCCGCTCGCTTGAGAGTACATTCAACAGTGTCGAAGCCCGCCTTGGCGGCTGCGGCAAACTTGGCATCGGCGTCTTTCGGACGACCGAGAGAGAGGTACGCCAAGCCGAGGACATACAGTGCAACTCCATCACCCGAAACACCGGACAGTAACCGTTCGGCCACTGGGTGTTGGGCAAGCAGATAGGCTCCGATGCCAGCTCGTACAGCGTGGGCGGCTGCACCTCCTGCTTCGACTTCGCGCAGCAACGACTCAATGTCTTGGCGAACTTGAATGATCTGATCAGAAGAGATTGCGCGGCGAAGCTGTGCAAACTCCTCGGCTGTCATCGGGCCTTTGGTACTCAAAATCGCGCGAACATTGACGGGTTCCGGCGTCTTCAACACAGTCGGTTCAACCTTTCGTACGGGCCGAAAAAATAACCGGGAACGGGCGAGGTTCTTCAGCAAACCCCGCACTCACGCTTCCCGGTCCATCTTGCTCTATCAACCGAAGGGCGACAGTATATCGGCAAGGACGCATTCTGCAACGCCGTGGAGGAACAGCCGGTTGTGGCAAGAAGTCGGAAACGGAAGTCGATGGTCGCTAACTTCTCCTAGCAGGTGGCGTAGCCGCTGAATTCCCTTTCTGAGACGATGCCGCTTGAGGCGATGCCAACCTCGGGATTAACTTTGAACTGCCCGTTGAAAATCGGAGGGCCGCCTTTTTTAGGCTGTTTACCTTCTGCTTTGAATGCCAACGGGTGGAATGTCCACACTACGTTTTTCAACCGGCGGCAAGTTTGACTGCTTGAGTTGTCCCAATGTCGGGTGGACACTGCCCACCAATCCGCGATCAGTTGTGGTGGGCGATGCCCGCCCTCGATTGAAGTCGGACAGTCGAAGTCGCCGCTGGGTACGATTCGCGAAAAATTTGGTTTGTCGGTTGAAAACTGCCCGCCGGGAGTCCAGTCCAATGTGTGGAGAAGTTCTGTGCGTACTCGCCAGCGTGTGGTTGGCCACACCGATGGAAGCAACCCCCGTAGTGCCAACAACGATCTCAACCAGCGAAGTCCCAACAGCGCTGTCCGAGGATTTGAAGCTCCTCGAACACGACGACTTCCGTACTCGCGAAGCCGCCGCCCAGCGGATCTTCGACCGGGGAAACCTCGCGGTCAGTCCGTTGGAACAACTGGCCCAGAGCGGTCGCGCCGAAGCGTCCGTTCGCGCGTTCGAGTTGCTGCGACAGCTTCATCGTGCCGACGATGAGGAAATCTACGAGGCCGTTGAGTCTGTCTACGATCACCTCATTCAAAGCGACAACATTCAAGCGGCCTCACGTGCCGAAGCCGCCATTGACGCTGTGGGAGCGACTCGACATCGCCGAGCCATCGCCGCGTTTCGCAAACTCGGGGGACTCGTTCGATTTCACACTGAAGAAGATCCGGACCCGCAGGCTCCGGTCCCTCCCATCAAAGCCGTGATGCTCAACCGTCATTGGAAAGGGGGCGACGAAGGACTCAAATACCTGCGACGAATCGAGGACTTTCAACCGGCTGCGCGATTCCAACAGCGATCCGCGATCTATGTCATTAATCCGCCCGCCGGAGCGAAGATTTCTGCTGAAGCACTTGCGCAACTCGAAGCCGACCTACCGAGAATCGTCGCCAAACGTGGTCCCGCATTTATGGGCGTCCAGCCCTCGGACGAGGTCGCGGAGAACGGCCTGATGATCGGTGCCCTTGTCCGCGGTGGTCCCGGCGACATTGCCGGGCTGCTGCGAGACGACGTGATCCTCGATTTCGACGGCGTTCCTGTCCCCAACTTTCAAGCTCTTGTTGATCAAATTGGCCTGAGGCAGCCAGGTGACAAAGTGATCGTCAACTTCATCCGTGATGGAGAAATGAAAACCACGACCATCGAACTCGACGAATTCAAAATCTGAGAGACCTCACGTGGTCTCCACGAATCGGATTAGGTCTCGCGCGGCGGAAAATGAGGTGTCGAGAGATCAGCCGGAACGCGCTAGCGTCCGGTTCGGAATTCAATCGTCGCTCGAACTCTCGAACCGGACGCTAGCGCGTTCCGGCTAATGGGGTGAGCCTCATTCTCCGCCGCGCGAGGTATCGGTTTTCAAAAAAAGTGAGGAACTTCGGCATGGGACAGGAGCCAATCACATCACACGAAGCAATCGAGTCCCATCCATCGAGTGATCGTGATCGCGAGACCATCCTCCGTGACTGGCCGTTACTCAATGAATCGCCCCCCCTTGAGCCAGCGGTGCCGTACCCCGAAACCCCGTGGGATTGGCGAGCGATTCACTCGCGCCCTGAAATCGATCCGACCGCCTTCGTCGCTCCCGGCGCGATTGTGTTGGGGCGTGTCCGCTTGAAGGCCCGCAGTTCGATTTGGTTTGGCTGCGTGTTGCGAGGCGACTTCGAATGGATCGAAGTTGGCGAAGAGACAAACGTGCAGGACGGCTCGATCCTGCATGTCGATCACGGTTATCCCTGCATCCTGGGGGATCGCGTTACGCTCGGGCATCGCGCGATCGTTCACGGTTCCGTCGTGGGAGACGGTGCCTTGATCGGCATCTCGGCCACGGTTCTCAGCCGCTGTGTGATCGGAGCGGGAGCACTCATTGCCGCCGGTGCCATCGTGATGGAAGGGACTCACGTCCCGCCGCACACACTCTGGGCGGGCTGTCCCGCACGCCAACTGAAAGAACTGAGCGCAGCCCAACGCCAGCGACTCGCCATGACCTACCAGCACTACGTCAACAACAGTGCCGGGTTTCGTGCGGCGGGGGGAAGAGGTCGTTAGTCATTGGGACTGGAAGTTTGGTAATGCTCTCGCCTCTGCCTTTCCCAAATGACAAATGACGAGCGACAAATGACTCGTCTTACTTCTCTTTCTCCTCCGCCTCCGCATCGCTCTTCCTCAATTCAATCGCCTCTTCTTGAATTTGTTTGAGGCGGTCTTCTCCCAAGTACTGCTTGATGAGTGCGGCCATGTCGTCGCAGAGACGGCTGACGCGCACTTCGGCCACGCGGTCTTTACGACCCTTGGCGGCGTTTACAGCGGGAACGCGGACTGCTGCGAGGCGGTCGAGAAACGATTGGGCATCTTCCAGCTTGGTGAGTCCCGCCAACCTCGCCTCGTGTTCCTTCCAGTCGCGCTGCTTGCCTGCTGCTCGAATCAGCCCGATCTGCGTATTGCGGACGGCGACGGCATCGACGAGTTGACCTTGCAGCATCTGCACGTCGGCTTCGGCAGCCAGTCGTACCGAGTCATCGGGAACTTCGAGCCTCACCCGCGCGGTGAGACCGGGAACGAACGGGACTCGTGCCAGCAGGTGTTGTCCGCTGTAGGCGAACAGCCAGACGAGTGGTCGTTCGCGATCCGTGGTGATCGTCACCAGACCGCGTCGATCGGTAAGCAATTCCTGCAAGAGCTGCTCAGCCCGCGCGGCCGGATCATCTTGATTCGGCATCGATGGCGAACTGCGTAGCTCGATGCGATGCGCGACCAACGGCAACGACGGCTTGGTTTGCGTGGCGAGTTCCAAACGAGTCGCCTCGTGTTGTGGTCGTACGGCGATGACCACCGTTTCATTCCGTCCGCGCTGCTTGGTGCTGATGGGTGAGCGGAGGCCGCTGTCCACATTGGCGGAGACTCGCGCGCCATCAACCTCGCTCGCGGTGAGGTAAGTCCACGGAATCGGAAACAATCGTTCGACGCGATTCTCACGGTTCTTCACCGCGATCGACGCGAGGAAATGATCGTTCGGTTGAGCCTGCGCGAAATCGGGATCGAGCGCGGCGAGCGATCCCGCGCGCAGGCGGAACTGAACCGTTGATCCCTCGACGCCTTCCACGACACCGACCGGCCGAAATGTCTTCCAACAGAGCTTCATGATCGCGAGCGGCACATCGCGCGGATCAACCACCTGATCGCCGACACCTTCCAACGCTAGCTGAATCTCCGGCTGCCACGCTCGGACCTCGACGCGATAGCCGGGCCGACTGGCCCGAACGGCGGCAACAAACCAAACGTCAATCGGCTCAGCGGGCAACTCCTGCGGCTCCGCGCGCGCGATCAACTCCGTCACCTTGAGCCGCGCAAGTCCATTCGCGCTGACCGGCTGCAACCACGACAGCGGCTCCACACGCAATTGCCACATCTCACCAACACAGCGCCGCGTCACCTGTTCCGTCGCGAGCAACAATTCTCGCTGAGTCACTTCGGAAAGCTGCGGCACATCGAACGCCACGGCCAGTCGAACGCGATAGGGCCGCGCATCAAACGGCACTTCAACCGGACGATCTGCGGCCGAGGCAGCAACCGTGACGAACAGCGTCAGCCCGACCAGCAACAACGCCAACGATCGACGACATTGAGACAACCGATCACCCGTAGAATGGGCACTCTTGCCCGTCCTCTTTTCGAGTAAACGCACGCTGGAGCAAAGCCAGGACGGGCAGGAGTGCCCATCCTCCCACGCGGGTCTGGACCGAGTTCTTCGTTGATCGTTCATCAGGCTCACGTCTCAATTACTCCTCTCGAACCCGTTGGCGGAGCATCGCGCCGCATATCCTCGCTCACGCTTTTAGAAGTTGCACATTTTCTTGAGTCGCGAAGCGACGGCAGCAAATAGCCTCGGGCGTCAGCCCGAGGAAGCGTTCAAACGTGGGCATTGAGCCGCGAAGCGGCTCATTCCAATCATTTTCGGTCGAATCCTTGGGCTTACGCCAAAGGCCATTTGCTGCCGTCGCTTCGCGACTCCGAAATGTGCAACTTCTAAACTCACGCTGCGGGTTACTTGAGAGACGGGCGAACTCCACTCCGTCATGGCACATCTTGCGGATACCACGATTGCAGCGTCCAACGTTCGATCTCGTCGTAGGTGTGAATCGGGCGAACTGGCACACCCAACAGGTTCTTGCGTGTCACGAGGTACTCGTCCACTTCCCACAGCGGCACATAACGTGCCTCGGTCAATAGGTCTCCGAGCAACCGATGCAACAGTGCGGTGGCTGTTGTCCAGTCGATGGTTCGTTCGAGTTCCAGCAGCATACGGCGCGTTCGCTCTGGGAGCGGTTGCAAGGCGGCGACACGGGCTTCGGTTTGAAGAGTCAGCAGCGGCCAGATGTCCGAGATCGGCTCGATGAATCGGGCCGTGCGATAGCAGATGTCCCAATCCTCGCGCGGTCCCGCGTCGCGCGAACCCATTCCCTCCGGCGCGGCCTCGTCCACCAGTGTCACCGTGATCCCCACTCGCTTCCATTCGGCGATCATCGCACGCGCCGCATCGCGCAAGACGGGATCGGCAGGGCAGAGCAACCGCAGTGTCGGGAGTGCGCCGCCGAGTTGTTTTTTCGCCGTCAGCGCCAATGCGGCGGCGAGTTGCGGATCGTAAGTGGGGGCTTTGAGCAGTCGGTTGTAACCGTAGCTTTGCGACGCGAACGGACTCGTTACGAGTCGCCCGTGAGCAGCGGGAGCCTCCTTCAGCACGATGTCACGCAACAGTCGTTCGCGCGGGACCGCGTGCAACAAGGCTCGTCGCAACTGACCATCACGCAGCGCGACGGTCTTCGACTGAAACATCAGGAAGTGAGACTGCGGCAGGGAGTACTGCATCACGAAGAAACGGCCGTCATCCTGAAGCCCCTTCAAGTCTCGCAAGTCCACCGTGGGTAGCAGCGTCACTTCACCGCGCAGCAGACCTTGCAGCGATTTCTCCCACGAGTCATAGCGCACCTCAACAACATCGTTGACATGAATCTGACGCGCTGTCGGTGACTGCGCTCGCGTACGACGAAACATGGCGACTTGCTCATCGGTCGCGACGCGCTGAAATCTCAAACGTCCCGCTCCTGATCCTGCCGATGGCACGACGGCCAGTGGATCAACAGGCGGCGCGGTCGGTGGCGGCGTTGTGACAGCAGGCTTCGCGACGCGACGCGCGGCTCCGGAACGAACGGATTCGGGCCGCAGCGCGTCGGCCGGATCAGACTCATTCCGGTCGAGGTCACTCGATTCAAGCTCACTCGGCTCGTTCGTTGAAGTGGGCGGACTCATGGGAAGCAACACTGCCTCGCGCGACGTGTCACCGCGCACCAAGTCTTCATTCAGCGACCACGACTCCGGCTGAACTCTCACCGAGAACTGCCAGAGCGACTCGAGGCGGAGCGGCAATCGGTGAAAGCGCACGGTGAACTCCGAAGGACTTTGCACGGAGATGCCCGCGACGAATCCGGCCAAGCGTTCATCGAAGCTCGGCTGCGACGGATCGAGTCGCGCGGCCAACTCGGCCTGCACGTCGGCCGACGTGATCAGCGAGCGCGATTCCCAGTCGGCTCGCTTCAGCTTGAGTGTGAATTTGACCTCGCGTCCCAGATCGGCCGGTTCCCACGCTTCTAAAAACGACGAGCGATAGCGGACCCCTTGCTCCGCGATGCGCGTCGGTTCAAACAGCGACTGCGTCATCAACAACCGTGCGCGTTCGTCAGCAGCAGACGGAAATGGGTCGCGCGAGACCGTGACGGGCAACCGCAGCACGCCCACACGCAGGGCCTGATGCCGCTCGGTCAATTCGCGATGAGCCTCTTTCAATCCGGGCGTCTCGGGCCAGATGCGTGCGGCCCGTTCGATGCTCATCACAGCGGCCGACGCCTCGCCGCGCGCCGCCAAGGCCCGTGCCTCACCGACTACGACATTGGCCTGTCCCGTCAGAGTGGCCTTCCATTTCTGCACGATCGCGTGATCCAACTCACACGCGGCGAGACGATTCAGATAGTGACGTGCCTGCCGAAAGTTCTGAAGTTCGATCAACCCGCGAACCTGCTGATCAATGATGCTCCCCATCTGAGCCGACAGGCCGTCGATGGTCGTCCCCGGTTTAAAAATCTCTTCGAGCAGTCGCCACGCTCCATCCAAGTCATTGCGTGCCGCTTGCAACTCGGCATCTTTGCGGATCAGTTTGACGTAAAGTTCATCGAACTTCGGCCACGACGGCAGCAGGATGTCGTCCTTCAGAGCGGGGTCCGGCTTGGGGAAGTCTTTCGGTCGAGCGAACCGCAGTTTCTTGCGGATTGCAGCCAAGTCTTCATCCCACTCTTTGGACTCGCGTGTGAGCGACTCGATGCTGTTGTCGATGTCCGATTCGCGTTTCTTCGTCCGGGCATTCCGTTCGGATGCGGGGGCTTTCCGAATCTTGTCGCGTTCGTCGCGCAGTTCGTCACGATGTGACTTCAACGACGTGATCTCAGTCAAAATCGCGTGTTCGTCCGCTTCGAGTTCTTCCCGAATGTGCAGGTTGTTTTCGCGATGCCTGCGCCCCACGAGCAGCATCAGATCGTAGGCCAGCGACACGCGTCCTTCAGCGATGAGTAGTTCCACCCGTCGCAAGACCAAGTCTTCGTAGCACACGATCAGTTGGATGTATCGCGTCTCCAACACGTATTCAGGATCGACGCTGTCATCGAGCAGCGTGACCAACAGCTTTTGACTCGCCGCGTAGCACTGCTGCATTTTCTGACGGGCCGCGTTCACGGGAGCTTCCACCGCACCGCGCACTTTATCGGGGTCCGCTCCGCGATCGCGGGACAGCAATTGATCGGCTTCCGCGATTCGAGCGGGGCGGTACTTCAGCGTGCGGTTGTAGAGTCCCTCCGCCTGCTTGTGACGCGCGGTCAGTCGCCCCACCGGATCGGGGCGAGGCGACACCGGCTCGATCACGACGACATCGTCCGTCTTGAGCACGATCCAATCGAACGGCTTGCCGCGCAGCAGGTCTTCGCCCGATGGCAGCACCATCTCTTTGTATTTGACGAGCGCCCCGTCACCAGTCTGTGCGCAAGCGGGACGAGTCAAGCTGAACGCGATGAGGAGCAAAAGCGTGACTCGTAGGATGGGCACTCTGGCCCGTCCGGCCTTCGTCTTCGCTGCCAATGTTCCGAAAGCCGGACGGGCCAGAGTGCCCATCCTAAGTTGAAGGTCTGGCGTGAATCGTGCGCCGCTCATGGTTGGCCTCCCGCAGCGATCCGAGAGATCGTGCCGTCGCACGCCACCGCGAAGAGTTCTTCGCCGATGACACGCAGGCCGAGACTCAACACTTGAGGCACTTCGACCCGTCGCGTCTCTTTCCCCGTGGCCGGATCGAGCGCGAGGACCAATCCGTCACGACATGCGACCCAAATGGAACCCGACCATTCGACGGGCGAACCGGCAGGTTGCCGACGTTCGACTGAGACCGACCAGCGTTCCGGCAACTCTTTCACTGACGACACCGCCTGCAATTTGTCGTCACCAGTCCAGACGAGTAACAGCTCACCGACCGACCACAGCCCGCGCACCGGTGCCGCGAACGAGCGCCGACCTTCGACATCGAAAGACCGCGCGTTCAAATGCTGCACGACTCCCGCGCCATCCGCCACGAACAGCATCTCACCGCGCAACGCGGGTGCGAGATCGACCGGTTGATCCAATTGCAGCTTCGAAGCCCCGGCCAGATGTGGCACGTCGGTCGATCGCAATTGGACACGTGTTAGCAAGCCTGTTTCGTCGCACGCGATCAGTTCGTTGCCATCGAGTCGTGTCAGGAACCGCCAGCGTGACTGGGCTTGATCCCCCACCGGAGCGAGCCAATCTTGCACCGACTTCTTACCGGCACCCAGCGGCAACAGCTTCAATCGTCCGGCCAAGGGAATGACCAACCCGTCATCGAGTAAGACCGGGTTCGCTTCCACCACATCCCCCTTGGCCAGCTTGAGCGTCGTCTCCAACTGCCCCGAACTGCTGACGATCTGCACCTGCGATGTTTCACCGGTGGCGGCCAGCGCGAGGCGACCATCGTGCAAGCGCGCGGCAAGCAGTGGCTCCTTCACTCCGACCGGCAGTTCGAGTTCCACCGCCGCTTTCAAATCGAAGCCACCTTGTTTCAAACGGTTCGGCCCGAGCGTCACGGCTTGCCCCGCTTCGTTGACGAACACCAAACCTCCCGCGCCGCGCGCGGTCGTGATTTCCAACGGCTCCGCTCCCAAGACCGTCCGCCACGGGCTGAGCATTCGATCGCGATCGACCGCCGAGAAAATCGTCGCCTCGTGAAACGGCGCCTTCCGCCCCACGAAGAACTGCTCCCCCACGAGTTGCAATGGCTGTGAAGCAATTCCCGACGCTTGAGAGTTCTGGTCCATGCGAATGGTGTCGGCTCCGATCTCAAACCGACGGAACGCCGAACTGGCCGACCAGAACTGCCGATCCGGACCGAGCGCAACAAACATCGGTCCGCCATAACCCTCTTTGACGCGGTACTGCGCAACGGGAGCCAACCCTTCTCGCCCCGCTTCGTCCGTCACCGAGAAGACCGCGAGATGCTCGTTGCTCGACGGGACCACCAATTGATTGCCGCGCAGCACCGGGGCATCTCGAACAGCGCCGATCACGCGTGCATTGGCCATGTGTTCGCCACTCAACTCGACGAGCGGCGCGGCCGGCTGTCCGGCGTTCCAAACTCGCAACCGAGTGCTCTCCGCTTGGTCGTTCTCACACAGCAGGAGCAGCTTTCCCATCGAGACCGGAGGTGCGGTGATCGACCCCGCCGCGTGATCGGTGAACGTCATTGCCGCCGCGCCGAGCGGTCGCATCGTCAGTGCATAGACCATCGCCAAATCACCCGCCATCAACAGATGACTTCCGTCGTGTGACAGCGCCGGTGGACCGAGGACGTTCTGCGAGAACGCCACCTTCGCCGTGAGTCGTCCCGAATCGAGATCGATTCGGCATAACGCGCGGTCATCGGTCGCGAGATAGACCTGTCCTTCGTGGATCAGGGGTGCCGAGCGAGGTCGCCCGTCGAGCTTCAATCGCCAGATCAACTTGCCCGTCGCAGGCTGACAGGAAATCAACGACGATCGTCGCGCGTCGTACATCAGCAACATCGGCTGCGACGCCGTGGCCGTGACGGGAAAGAACGGAGCGTTCAAGCCGATGACACGCCGCCACACGAGTTCACCCGTCACCGTATCGATGGCGTAACAGCAGTCCTTCGCCACCACATAAGCGACGCGACCGACAGACACGTCTTCCGTGCGCGACCGCGTGTGAAACAGCCCCAATGCCGACACAGGCGTTGTCGGTGCGTCGTCGGTCGTCTCGGCCACACGCTCCGTTTCGTCGGTTGCGATGACGGAACGCTCCAGTTCGAGCGCCTTCTGTAATGCCGTTTTCACACGCTTCTGATTGGTGTAATCGGGGAAACGCCGGACCAGCTTTTCTCGCCCAGCCAGCGCCTCGATCGGCTGCTTGTTCGCCAAAGCCGTTTCGACCGCCTCCATCGCCGAGTCGAACGTGTTCTGCTTGCCAATCGCTTTTTCGGCGGCACTCTTCGCATCCTTGATTCGGGCGAGCGTCGCGGTCGGAGGATTGGTGGGATCGGCGTAACGTTCCATCAGAGAGCGGGCTTCGTCCGAGACGATGAGCAACTCGGCTTCGCGCCCCGATTCGGCGGTCTGAGCCGCGCCGAGTGCAATCTCTTCCGAAAGCTTCGCGAGCGTCGGGTGCATGTCGGCGAAGTCGGATTCCGCCCGATGGTTCGAGATCAGCTTTTGCAACTGCTCAAGACCGCGCTTCCACGCCGGAGCTGCTCCCGTCGTTTCCTTCTTCACGAGCGCTTCATCCAACCCGCGATCGACCTGCCGACGCAACGTGTGTCGCGGATACGTCTTCACAAATGTCTCGAACGACGTGACCGCTTGAATCGCCTGCCCATTGCTCA
>JAYTXB010000574.1:0-4035 GCA_043743205.1 Schlesneria sp. | reverse complement strand
GCGCAGCTCGTCAAGATTTTGGACAACGCCGAAATCTCGAACCTCTTCAAGGGGATCGGCATCCCGCCGATGGCTGAGACCGAAGACATCACCAAGCGGCGCTACGGCAAGATCATCCTGATGACCGACGCCGACATCGACGGCAGTCACATTCGGACGCTGCTCCTCACGTTCATCTTCCGCCACATGCGCGGACTCGTTGAACATGGCTGCATCTACATCGCCCAGCCACCGCTCTACAAGGTGACGCAGCGCAACAAGACACGCTACGTCCAGACGCACGATCGGATGGTGACGGAGTTGATCGAGCTGGGACTCAACGGCAGTCGGCTCGTCTTTCCGAACGGCGATGAACTCGCGGGCGAACACCTCGCGCGGATCGTCAAGCAAATGCAACGACTCGACGAACCGTTCGAGTTGCTCGAACGACGCGGCGTCACACTGAAGCACATGCACGCCCGAATCGGTGACGGCGACAAGCTCCCCGAGTTCCGTGTCTTCCTCGGCAAGCAAGAACACTGGTTCTTCGATCGTGAAGAGGTCCGGCTGTTCGTACAGGGCGAAGAGCAACGCCTCGGTCGAGAACTCACCATCGCCGTCCCCACGATCGTGAAACCTGTTGCAGTCACCGTTGAACCTGTTGCCACTCTGACTGGCTCTGGATCGCTCGGTGCGACAGCGCCCGTTGCTCCCGTGAAGGAAGAACAACTTCAAATCATCGACCTCCACGAAATTCGCACGATCAACAATGGACTGATCGAGTTGAAGAGCTTCGGCATCCGCTTGCCGGACCTCTATCCCGCCGGCAACAAGGACGGCGAAACGTTCTTCCCATTCAAGATCGTGCAGGACGATCACACTGTTCGTTTGATGAGCCTGCGGGAACTGCTGCCGCAACTGCGCGACTTGGGTGAACGCGGTATGAAGGTCACACGCTTCAAGGGCCTCGGTGAAATGGACGCGGAAGAGCTGTGGGACACCACGATGGACCCGGCCGTCCGGACGCTGCTCAAAGTCACGATGGCCGATGCTGCCGCCGCCGATGAAATGTTCCGAGTCCTCATGGGCGACGCCGTCGAACCGCGCCGCGAATTCATCGAGAAGCACGCCCTCGACGTGAAAGACTTGGACGTGTGACGCGACTGAGTTTGTCGTCATCCGCATTCGACTTCTTAGCCACTCCAACTCACCGCTCAAATTGCTTGTCCTTCTTCACTCTTCATCCGTGCCCCGGCTTTGCCATCCGTGCGATTCACTCTTCTGCCTGAGAAGTGTCCGCACGGATGGCAAGGCCGGAGTACGGATGAAGCGAGGCGGCACGAACACTCGGCTCACTTTGCCAATCCCCAAATCGGAGACCCGACATGATTCGTTCGACACTGCTAATTCTCTTCTTCAGTGTGGTGGTCTCGACGACAGACTGCCGCGCGCAACAAGCCGTTGCCCGCTCCGACTCCGGGTCGGCTCAGGTCGTCAAGCACTTCAACTACACGAAGGCCATCGCGCTCAAACGTGGTGCGGCGCGCGCCTTGTTATGTCCGGAAGCGGGTGGTCGAGTCCTTGAGTTCTCCGTCGATGGCAAGGGGGCGATGTATCTCGAAGAGCAGGAACAGCAGTGGCAACCGGGAAAGGCCGGTGCGATCTCGGCCGGTCGGTTTGACTATGGCCCCGAGTTGGTGACGACTCCGCATCCCCAGCTCTGGTCGGGCGAATGGACCGGTGAGATCGTCGGGCCGTGCGCGGCGAAGCTGACCAGCCCGCGCGACGAAGTGGCTGGGATTCAACTCGTGCGCGAGTTCTCCCTCTCACCCGAAGCGATCATCGATGGCAAGCCCATCGCACCGAGCCTGCTCTGCAAGCAGACGATCATCAACATCTCGAACAAGACGCAAGAGGTCTGTCACTGGGGTCGGTCGTTCTCACCCGGCGGCGGCATTTGCCTGATCCCGCTCGGCGACCGCCCGAGTCGCTTTCCGTCGAAGTACGTGATGTACGAAGAGGGAGCGACGATCAACGTTCGCAACAAAGATGACCTGATTCGCGAGCGAGACGGCTTTCTTGAAATCCTCGCTCCGCCACGCAAGCCGAAGCTCGGCTTCGATTCGTATGCGGGATGGCTCGGCTATCTCCTGCCAAACGACACGCTGTTCGTGAAACGCTTCGCCACGCATCCCGATCGCGTCTACAACGAAGCCGCCGCCATCACGTTGTCGGTCTGGTATCCGACCGGCCCGCGCATCGAACTCGAACCGATCGGCCCGCGCGAACGCCTGAAGCCGGGTGAATCAGCCTCGTTCACCGAAGAGTGGTTCCTCACGACGCACCCATTCCCAAAAGCGGGCCAGCAAGTCGATCTCAAGCAGTTCAATGCTCACGTCACGAGCGTGTTGAACGCGCCGCGCACGCCGTAGTGTCGTTTGAGACTGAGTGAGTGGCCTGCACCTGACCTGGTTTCACCGCAACTCCATCAACCCTTAGTAAACATTCGCCGCAACCTGCCCGCAGCTTCCGTTCGTCTTCGCCTTCATCCGTGCCCCGGCTTTGCATCCGTGCGATCCACTCCTGCCTCAATGAAGTGATCGCACGGATGCAAAGCCGGGGCACGGATGAAGTTTGTCGCGTCTGATCTCGTTTCACAGGATGCCGGACCTGCTCATCAGCCATCCTCATTTTTGTTTTCATCATTTTGCCCTCCATCATTTTGCAGACTCCTACTTTTGCAAAATGATGGAGGGCAAAATGATGAAGAGCAGAGTCGGCCCTGTGCTGGCTCTGACCATGATCCGCACGACTGCGAGTCGGTCACAAACCAACGACAAGTCTGTGGAGTCGTCATCTCCATCATCTCCCTCACCGACCATCATGCCTGCCACTGAACTCACGATCTCGCTGCAATCGGCTGCCGATGTGTTGAAACTCGGCGGCTTGGTCGCGCTCCCCACCGAGACCGTGTACGGGTTGGGAGCCAATGCACTCGATGCTCGGGCTGTGGCGAGAATCTTCGCGGCGAAAGAGCGACCGTTTTTTGATCCGCTGATCGTGCATCTGGCTGACGTGTCGTGGTGGCCGCGCGTCGTCCTCGACTTCCCGCCAGTGGCCGAACTGCTCGCGAAAAAGTTCTGGCCGGGACCGCTCACGATGATCCTGCCCAAGGTCGCGGCGATCCCCGACATCGTGACATCGGGGATGCCGAGCGTTGCGATTCGCGTTCCCGATCATCCCCTCACGCGCGAGGTCCTGCGGCTGGCTGATGTCCCCGTCGCGGCTCCCAGCGCGAACCTGTTCGGGCGTCTTAGCCCAACCACCGCCGAGCATGTCTCGCGACAACTCGGTGATCGCGTGGACCTGATCCTCGACGGTGGGCCGTGTCGAGTTGGCGTCGAATCGACGATCCTGCAGTTCCACGGCGACGAGGTCGTTTGCCTGCGACCCGGCGGCGTACCGCTCGAAGAGATCGAAAGCCTGATCGGCCCCGTGGGCCGTCTCGCACTTCAAGAGACAGACCAAGAACGACCAACCGCACCGGGAATGCTTGCCAGCCATTACGCCCCGCGCACGAAGCTGATGATCGTCGAAGAGGTTCCCGTTACGCCGCCGTCTCCGCGCACGGGACTCCTTCTCCTGCAACCGACCAACCGCGCGGGCGACTACGAATTCGTCGAGGCTCTGTCGCGCAGCGGCGACCTGATCGAAGCGGCCTCGAACTTCTTTCAGGCGTTGCATCGGCTCGACCAGGCGGGCCTCGACCAGATCCTCGCGACGCCCTTCCCGAACGAGGGCCTCGGCCACGCGCTTAACGATCGCCTCCGTCGAGCCGCTCACTGATTCGGAGGATGGGCACTCCTGCCCGTCCGGCCTTCGCGATTCAAGGACAGGCTGCCTCGCCGACCAAGCCGCTTCAAAAATCGGACGGGCAAGAGTGCCCATCCTCCGCCACTACAGCCGCGATGGCCACAACTGCATCTCGGGGACCACGGCGCGCGCGGGGAGCTTTGCGAGAAACAGGACCGCCTCGGCGATGTCTTCCGGCAACAG
>JAYTXB010000573.1:0-6450 GCA_043743205.1 Schlesneria sp. | reverse complement strand
TGTCCTGATGACCGATCCCGCCATCATCACGCTGGGCGAGTCCATCCGGACCATTGGCCTGCGCGAGCCGCTCGTCCTGTCGCTCGACGGCTACATCCTGTCCGGGCATCGGCGCTATGCCGCGTGCAAGCTGGCCGGGCTGACGATGATCCCGTGCCGGTATGAGAACGTCCGGCGCGACACCGATCCCGACCGGTTCCTGTTGCTGCTGCGGGAGTACAACCGGCAAAGGGTAAAGAGTCTGGACGAACAGATTCGCGAGTCGATCATCGACGCCGATCCCGAGGAAGCGATCACCGAACTGATTGACTACCGGCGTGAGAAGTCAAAAGTCGATCATGGACAACTTTCGCTCGGAGCGTGCCGGAAGCGCAAGAGAATCACCGCTGCGAAGACTCCTCTTCTGAATGCAGTGAGGCAGGCTCTCGACGAGAACAGGGCGTACTGGCCGATGACGGTGCGACAGATGCATTACCAACTCGCACAGAATCTCAAGCCGCTCAAGCACGCCTCAAAACCGAACTCCGTCTACCAAAACGACAAGAGTTCCTGGCGAGCGTGCATCGACATTTGTGCGCGGGGACGGCTCGCCGGACTGCTGCCGTGGGAGGCGATTGACGACGAAACGCGGCCGGTCATCTCATGGAATGTTCATCCCGAAGCTGGCGTATTCGTCGCGAAAGAGATCGACGGTCTGCTCAAGGGCTACTTCCGCGACCTGATGCAAAGCCAACCGAATCACATTGAGATCGTCGTGGAGAAAAACACCGTCGCGGGCCTCATCCAGACGGTCAGCGCGGAGTTCACAATTCCGCAGACATCGGGACGCGGCTTTTGTTTGTTGCCTCCTCGCCGTGGAATGTTGAAGCGGTTCCGCCAGTCGGGAAAAGAAAAGCTGGTGGTGTTGCTCGTGTCCGATTTCGACGCCGATGGCGAGTGCATCGCCGAGTCCTTTGCGCGGTCCATGCGGGATGATTTTGGGATTGATGAATCCCGGTTGCATCCGGTGAAGGTGGCACTGAAGCACGAGCAAGTGGTGCAATACGGACTGCCGCCGAACGTGATGGCCAAGAAGGAGACCTCACGCTCAAAAGCCTTCATTGCCAAGTACGGCGAATTCGCGTGGGAGTTGGAGGCACTGCCGCCCGCGACGCTGCAACAGATTGTCCGCGAGGTCATCGTCAGTGTGCTGGACATGGACCTGTTTGAGCGCGAACAACTCGCCGAACAGGACGATGCGGTGAAGCTGCGGGCAATCCGCGAGACGGTGCAAGAGGCGCTCAAGGGCTTGCGGTTCGACACGGAAGGCGGTGACGCATGACCGCCGACATGCTTGACGAAGCCAAGAGGATGCAAGCTCTCGGACTGTCCGTCATTCCCATCGGGCGCGATAAGCGCCCCGCCGTTCGATGGAAGCGATACCAAACCGAAGCGGCGGACGAACGGCAACTGTGGGACTGGTGGGCGTCGCGCGATGATCTTGGCATCGCCATTGTTCTCGGCGAGGTGTCACAGCACGTATGCGGAAGGGACTTTGATGATCCCGAGTCATTCAACGACTGGATGACCCGCCATCGGGCACTCGCAAGAGAATTGCCGATCACCCTCGCCAGACGCGGCGGGCACGTCTACTACCGCAATCCGATTTCGGAGACGATGAAGCTCACGGACGGCGAGATTCGATCGAACGGCAACTATCTGATCGTCCCGCCGTCGTTGCATCCGTCTGGCATCCATTACACCTGGTTGAATCCGTTCGTCCGTCTGCCTCAATTCGTCGATCCCGTCGAAGAGGGACTCCGGCCAGAGCCAACAGCCAAAGCCAACAGCCAACAGCCAAAGCCAGCAGCCGAAGACAGCAGCGGAACAGCCTTGGGTAACAGGATTGGCGTGCCGCTGGAAACGGCAGTTGCCAATGCGATCCGGGCGTCGCTGCCGAAACGAGTGGGTGAGCGAAACGACCTGATCTTTGAGTTTGCTCGTCGGCTCAAGGCGGTTCCCGAACTACGAAGCCGATCGGGTGAAGACGTGCTGCCCTTCGCACACGATTGGTTCCGAGCGGCGCTGCCAACAATCGGGACCAAACAATGGCGCGTCACCCGAGATGCGTTTCTGTCGGCATGGCCTCGCATCACGCATCCATTTACGGACGGGACGCTGACGGCGTGTCTGGCCGATGTTGATTCGTCGATCCCGTCGCCGATTGCGTTGCGGTATCTCGATGATCCGGTGGCCATGCGGCTCGTCGGATTGTGCGAGCGACTGCAACGCATCGCAGGCAGCGAACCATTTTTCCTCAGTACGGACGCCTGCGGCCTGTTCGGGCTGAATCACAAGATGCAACTACATCGTCGACTGATGCGGCTGATGGCCGATGGCGTGCTGAAGCGGGTGAGCGTTGGCAACAGCTACTCCGGCCTTTCATCTGAATACCTCTACCTGCCGTCACCGAACCTAGCTTCGCTTTCAGCAGAAGATTGACCGCCCGCCGGGCCGATTGTAAGATTGTTTACACCATGCCAACCAAACAGCCGATCAGTGAGATTCTGCGACTCGCCATCAACGACAGCGGACTGCCGTTCCTCACCTTGGAACAGCAAACCGGAGTCTTGCGGCAAAGCCTGATGCCGTTCGCCCGTGGCGAGTCTGGAATCAGTCTCGACGCCGCCGACAAGCTGGCCGTTTACTTCGGGTTGGAACTGCGACCGGCGACACGCAAGACCGCGACGAAAGCCGCTCCGAAGCGGAAGGGGAACTGACATGGGAACCGTCTACCGCAAGACCGTCACTCGACCGCTGCCCAAAGGCGCGGAGTTGTTCACGAAGCAAGGCGAGCCATTCGCCCGTTGGAAGCCGTCCAAGGGCCGGGCACGAACGGCGAAGGTGACGACGGGGAAGGATGGCTCGCCGCGCATCCTCGACGAGTCGGGAACCTATCTCGCCAAGTTTCGGGACGGCTCGGGATACGTCTGCGAAGTCTCGACCGGCTGCCGTGATGAGGATGCCGCCCGCTCGGTTCTGTCCAAGTTGGAACGCCGGGCCGAACTGGTCAAAGCGGAAGTCATCTCGACCGGAGAAGCCGCGACCGCCGATCACCAACGAACGCCGATTGCCGATCACTTCGCCGCCTATCTGAATCACGTTCAGGCCAAGGGGGCAACCGCCACTCACCTTGCCGATTTGAAACGGAAGGCGGAACGGCTGTTTGCGGACTGTTTCGCGTCGTTGCGTGACATTGATGCCGAGACGTTGGAATCGTGGCTCAATGAGCGGCAGACGGAAGGAATGTCCGCACGAACACGAAACGCCTACCTGCAATCCATCCGGGGGTTCTGCAAGTGGTGCGTTCAAGCCGAGCGGTTGTCATCGAATCCACTGACTCGAATTTCCAAGGCGGACGAGAAGAGCGACCGGCAACGGCGGGCGATGGCGGAAGCCGAATTGGTGAAGCTGTTGGAGGTGGCGCGGTTGCGACCGCTCGCCGAATACGGGCGGAAGACGACTCGCCCGAGTGAGGATGAGGCCGAAGCGGACGGCAACACGCCCAAGCGGTCAAACTGGTGCAAGGCCGTGTTGACGCTCGACACGATGCCCGCTGTGGTCGAACGGGCAAGAGAGCGGTTGGCCGACAATGCCGAGTTTGTCGCGAAGCTGGAACGGCTCGGACGGGAACGGGCGTTGATTTACAAGACGCTCGTTCTAACCGGACTTCGCAAAGGGGAACTCGCATCGCTCACAGTGGGACAACTGGAACTCGACGGGGCGATGCCGTTCGTCGTTCTGAACGCGGCCGATGAGAAGAACCGGCAAGGCTCGACGATTCCCCTACGGCTCGACTTGGCGAACGATTTGAGGGAATGGTTGTCCGATACGCCGAACGCGGCAACGCTTCGCCTACGCGACTGCAACTCGACTCCAGACAGCAAGCGACCGCTGTTCACGATTCCCACCGGGCTGGTGCGAATCCTCAACCGGGATTTGCTCGCCGCAGGTATCAAAAAAACCGACGAGCGGGGACGAACCATCGACGTTCACGCTCTGCGGCATTCGTTCGGGACGCTGCTCAGCAAGGGGGGCGTTGCTCCGCGAACGGCTCAAGCGGCGATGCGTCACAGCAAGATTGACCTGACGATGAACGTCTACACCGATCCAAAGTTGCTCGACGTGTACGGGGCACTCGACACACTGCCGACACTCAACCTCGACGCCTCACCATCGACAGAACGCCAGACGATGCGAGCGACCGGAACGAACGCTCAAGACACCATGCCTACTAAAGACAGAACTTCTGAACTGGTTGCACCAGTTGTTGCACCAAACTCTGGCAAACGGGGGCAAACTGTGTCGTTTGCTGTCATCTCATCAGACAATGACGATGAACGAATTGCGAGACGAGCGATGCACGAAAACCGCAGGAAACCAAGCAAAAAAGCCTCGCCCGCAGTGTTTGCGGACAAGGCTTTGAGAATGGAGGATAGCGGGATCGAACCGCTGACCTCTTGCATGCCATGCAAGCGCTCTCCCAGCTGAGCTAATCCCCCCTGTGCGTTGATCTATCTCTGTCAGGGACCGAAATCACCTCGCCGTTAGGCATCTACTTCGGCTGTTGATGGCGATCACTCTAGCAATTCTTGTGAAGAAGTCAGTCCGAGCGGACGGAACCATAACAGTCGTCTTTCGGATCGTCAAGCAATTGCCGCATGGCGTTCATTTGTGGGTGTAGGAACGGATTTCGGTTTCATGCGGCGTGTTGCTCCAGTAGGCGATCCATGGGCGGGCTGTACATGATGGAGCAGAGGCTGGTCATGCGGCGGGCACACTCGCGAGAGAGCGTGGGGCACGGCGGACTCGCCAGCGGGCGACAGTTTGTTTGAGTCTGCGTCCGATGAGGTTCTTGCAGGCACCTTCGATTTGTCCGCAGCGGATCGAGCGTCCCTCGTGCAGGCGTTCGGCACAGTTCAAGTGCGACGTATGGTTGCCGCGGTAGTTCCGCAACTCATCCAAGCGAGTCCGTTGCGAGGAGTCGGCGGGAAAGGTGTTGTGGGTTTCTTGCGCGTTCGTCGAAGCCGCCCCAACCTCGTTCGAGCAGCGTGGTGCGGAGCGTGTCGGTCCAGGTGGTCGCGGCGGGAGAGCCGTCGCCGAACAACTTCTTCGACGTGTCGCTGATGGACTCCAGCGCGTGATAGACATCGAGTACGCCCAGCGCTCCCGTCAGGTTGAGCCGCGCTGCTTCCCATATCCATTTCGCGCCGTCGCCTAGTGCCACATCTGGCATACAATGTTTCATCAAACAGCGAGTCTTAGTTGGTTTCCATTGTGTTTCAAGTTTGACGCGGCAGTGAGGCGGAATGAAGATTGCTCGTTTGGGTTTTTCGAGCGGCTTGCCGGTGTAGGTCCTGTGGAAAGGGATGGGCCATCGTTTGGTTGTAGTAGCCGATGAAGTGGGTGAGAGGCTATCCGAGAAGTCGCGCTGACGTAACGCGTGGAACAAACTACCGTTAGGCCGTCATTCCGAAAAGGAGTGTTCGGCCATGACGGATCAGACGGCGGATGAACGAACGGTTTCGCGGAAGGCGTATTTCACGGATTTGACGGACGAACAGTGGGCGTTGGTCGCGCCGCTGCTTCCGGCGACGAAGCCGGGCGGGCGGCCTCGCGATGTCAACTTGCGTGAGGTGTTGAACTCGATTCTGTACTTGAACCGCAGTGGGTGTCAGTGGGAACTGCTGCCACATGATTTGCTGCCGAAGAGTACCGCCTTTCATGACTTCGCCGCGTGGCGTGGTGATGGCACGTTGGACACGATCGTCGCGGCGTTGCGGTCGCGAATTCGGGTGCAAGCCGGACGCGAGCCGACTCCCAGCGCGGCCTGCATCGACACCCAATCGGTCCAGACGACCGAGGTGGGTGGAGCGGAACGGGGCTACGATGGTGCGAAGAAACGGAAGGGCCGCCAGCGTCATTTGCTGGTGGATACGTTGGGGCTGTTGATCATGGTGGTGGTCACGGCGGCGAACGCGGACGACGGTATCGCCGCGCCGAGACTGTTGTCGCAAGTGTCCGCCGCAGACTTGCCGCGACTGTCGGTGATCTTCGGCGACAACAAATCCAACAACCGTTCGTGAGACGGTTGGCTGGCGAAGAATCGGCCCGGCTGGTCCGTGGAAGTCCAGTCGCCGCCGCCCGGTACGAAGGGCTTCAGCGCGGTTCGTATCCGCTGGGTCGTGGAACGGACCAACGCTTGGAACTGCCGCTCGCGGCGCAACAGCAAAGACTACGAACGAACCACGGCCTCCGCCGCCGCGATGATCAAGTGGAGTGCCATTCACCTCATGCTCAAACGCCTCGCGCCTATCGATCCACCCGTCACCTTCAACTACAAACTCGCCGTGAACACAAACCCCACAGCACTCGCGGCATGAAGAGATTCATCCTTCTCGGATAGCCTCT
>JAYTXB010000572.1:0-2746 GCA_043743205.1 Schlesneria sp. | reverse complement strand
TGTCCTGATGACCGATCCCGCCATCATCACGCTGGGCGAGTCCATCCGGACCATTGGCCTGCGCGAGCCGCTCGTCCTGTCGCTCGACGGCTACATCCTTTCCGGGCATCGGCGCTATGCCGCGTGCAAGCTGGCCGGGCTGACGATGATCCCGTGCCGGTACGAAAACGTCCGGCGAGACACCGACCCCGACCGATTCCTGACGTTGCTGCGGGAGTTCAACAGGCAACGCGTGAAGACGATTTCCGAGACATTGCGGGAGTCGATTATCGACGCCGATCCCGAGGAGGCGCTCGCTGAACTCGTCGAATATCGACGAGTTCAGGCAGAACTTGATCTAGTTCAAATTGCGCTGAAACCGACGAAAGATCGACCTGCCATCACGGCCAAAATGGACCTGATGCGAGCCATCTGCAAGGTTATCGACGACAACCGGAAGCATTGGCCGCTCAGCGTCCGCATGATCCATTACCGGGTTTGTCAGATTGGCTATCCCGTTCTCCGACATGACAAGAAGGCCGAACTCTACCTGAACAACCTGAAGTGTTACCGGGATTGCAGCGATCTTTGTACCCGTGGCCGCGTCTTCGGAAACATTCCGTTCTCCGCGATTGCCGATGAGACTCGACCCGTCACCCTGTCGAATGTCTATGGAAGCACGGGACCATTCATTGCCGCAGAGATAGACCGCTTCCTCAAGAACTACTACCGGGACTATTTGCAGTCGCAACCGAATCACATTGAGTTGTTCTGTGAGAAAAACACCGTCAACAGCATCCTGATGCCCGTGGCGTATGAGTTCACGATGCCGCTGACGAGCGGGAGAGGATATTGCAGCATCCCGCCGCGCCACGAGATGGCTCAGCGGTTCAAGGCGAGCGGAAAATCGAAGCTCGTCGTACTGATGCTCAGCGATCACGACCCCGAGGGACTCGATCTAGTCGAGAGTTTTCCGCGCAGTATGCGGGACGAATTCGGCGTCGAGAATGTCTATCCGATTCGCGTGGCACTCACACGAAACCAAGTGGACGAGTATGGCCTGCCGAACAACCTGTTCGTGAAAGTCAAAAGCAAAGGGGAAAACGGCGAAGCGACTGGGCGAGCCAAAGCCTACATCAAGGAACACGGGACCAATGTGTGGGAATTGGACGCCTTGTCCCCTGAACAGTTACAGGACATCACTCGCAAGGCGATTCTGTCGGTACTCGACAGGGACAAGTTCGACCACGAACGACAGGCCGAGCAGGACGACGCCAAGAAGCTGGCGGACATCCGCTCGACCGTGCATGAGATGCTCAAGAGTCTCGACCTCGACGCGGAAGGCGGTGACGCATGAGGCACCATCCCGCGAAGTATGCGACTAGACTACAAGTTGGTGACGACGTTCTCGGCGAGGCCCTGCGGCTTCAACGACGTGGAATCAGTGTCATTCCCATCGGCGGGGAAAAGAAGCCCGCCTTGCGAACGTGGAAGCCGTTCCAGAGTGTTGCGGCTGACGAGCGGCAGGTCCGAGACTGGTTCGATCGGCGCGACGATCTTGGTTTGGCCATCGTGCTGGGGCCGGTGTCTGGCAATCTCATCGCCAGAGACTTTGATCTTGAGGCGGCATGGATGCGATGGGCGAGCCAGTATCCGAATCTGGAGCGGATGCTCCCCTACGCCGAGACCAGACGCGGCCGACACGTCTACGCCCGAATCGCCGATTGTCCCGCCAGCACGTATGAGGATGGCGAGCTACGCGCGAGCGGTCAGTACGTGGTCGCTCCTCCGTCACTCCACCCGAGCGGATGTCGTTACCGCTGGGGACGCGGATTCGACGCGCTATCTGACGTTCCCGCGTTGACGCTTGCCGAGTCGGGTTTCGGACGCTGTTGGCTACCATCAGACGGGGAGCAGTCCCATGACACAGATAGGACAGAAGTCGATCTGTCCGATCTGTGTCTATCTGTGTCATGCGCTCCGTTAATCCAAGCGACGCTGCCTCACGCCTTCGGAACTCGACGGCATCGACTGTTTGGGTTGGCTCGTCGGATTCGAGTCGATCCACAATTGCGAGAAGTGCCGATTCACGAATTGAGGCCGCTCGTCGCGGAGTGGCATAAACTGGCGTTGCCGTTCATTCGCACGAAACCGTTCGACGAGACATGGGCCGATTTCGTCGAAGCCTATGGCAACGTCGATCTGGCCCGCAGTGGCGATGCGGCAGAGATGGCGATGGCGGCAGCAGAATCAAAGGAACTGCCGTCTGAGGCACGGGGATATATGACACCGCTGATTCAAAGACTCGTCGCTCTGTGTGCCGAGTTGGGACGCAGTTCGGCTGAAGGCACGACGTTCTTCCTGTCATGTCGGAAGGCGGCATCGGTACTCGGCACGTCGGACTACAAGTCAGTCGCACGGTGGCTTCAGATGCTCGTGGCTGATCGACTGCTCGGGGAAGTGGTCAAGGGTGGTCCGCACAACAACAAGGCGACTCGGTATGAATGGAAGGGCAGGCGCGAAGCCAAGAGGCAACCCGCAACGGTGACGCGGAACGAGACCCCCGGTCATTTTGTGGCTACCCCCTCCCCCCCCAAACCATCCCGCTAGGCTTCCATGAAAATAAATGGGTTACAGAAATCTCGAAAGGACATGACCGAATGAGAAGCGGACCAAAACCACAACCATTGGCACTTCAGACCGGGACGCCAGCAGTCCCCGACCTGCTCTCGACCGTGCCCGAACCACCCCCGCAGTTCGATGAAAC
>JAYTXB010000571.1:0-2675 GCA_043743205.1 Schlesneria sp. | reverse complement strand
TCTCGTGGTGGGTGTCCCTTATGAGGTGTGGGGCTTCAATCCCGACACTGGCAAGCTGCGCTGGTTCTGCGAAGCGGCCGACACCGAGTCGATGTGTTCCAGCGTGATCGCTCATGACGGAGTGGTCTATGCGATTGAAGGGCGCAGTGGCGGATCGATCGCAGTGAAGGCGGGCGGGACCGATAACGTAACGAAGTCGCACGTTGTCTGGGCGGGACGCGACCGAGGCCGGATCAGCACGCCGATCTATCACGACGGCCGTTTGCATTGGATCGCGGATCGCGTCGCCAATTGTCTCGACGCGAAGACGGGACAACGCGTCTATCAGGCTCGTATGAAGGCTGATGGCAGTCCGGCCGATGCCGCTCCGCTTGCCGATGATCGTTCGTCTCAAGGTGGTCGTCGTGGAGGCCAAGGCAATGGCGGCGGTGGATTCGGAGGAGGCGGACGGGGCGGGCAAGACTATGCCTCACCGGTCGCCTCGCACGGACGCATGTACTTCGTCGGCCGCTCGGGCGAGACCTACGTCGTGGAGTTGGGGGCAGAGTACAAGCTGCTCGCGGTGAATCGAGTCTCATCGGTGTCCGACGAGAGCATCTTCAACTCGACCCCTGCCATCAGCGACGGCGCGCTATTCCTCCGGTCCAGCTCGACGCTCTACTGCATCAGTGCCGAGTAACGACCGCAAAACTTGACTTACTGCGGCGTAGGATGGGCACCCTTGCCCGTCCTGATTTCGGTCTTCAAACCGGACGGGCAAGAGTGCCCATCCTACAGGGCAATTTCTTTCGGCCGGTCGCCTTGCTGAGTTGCTTCTGACATCTCACGCCGTTTGCTAACGTCTGGGCATGAACACGAGCTTTTACGATTTCGATGTGGCGGTGATTGGTGCAGGGCACGCGGGATGTGAGGCGGCACTTGCGGCGGCGCGACTCGGTGCGAAGACCGTCCTGCTGACGATGAACTGCGACACCGTGGGGCAGATGAGTTGCAACCCGGCGATCGGCGGTATCGCCAAAGGGCAGATCGTTCGCGAGATCGACGCGCTCGGCGGTGAGATGGGGCGAGTCATCGACGCGACCGGCATTCAATTTCGGATGCTCAATCTGAGTAAAGGTGCGGCGATGCACTCCCCGCGCGCTCAAGCCGACAAGAAGGCGTATCAGTTCGAGATGAAGCGTCGGATCGAAGATCAGGCGGGACTGACTCTGCGGCAGGAGGCGGTGGAGGAGATTTTGGTTGAGGGTTTCGGCTTGAGGGCTGAGGGGCAGCAGAACGACGAGACAACACAGCCTTCTCTGACCATCAACTCTCAACCGTCAACCCTCAACCGCCTCACCGGCATCCGCGTGCGCGGCGGAGCGGTCTATCGGTGTCGTGCGGTCGTCATCACGACGGGGACGTTTCTCCAAGCGATCATGCACACCGGGGAAGCGAAGACACCGGGAGGTCGCGCGGGCGACGGCACGACCGGCACGATGTCGGATTCGCTGCGCCAACTCGGGTTTGAGTTGAAGCGATTCAAGACGGGAACGCCGTGTCGTTTGAACGGTCGGACGATCGACTTTTCCGCGTGCAGCGAACAGCCGGGAGATGCGGTTCCGCTGCCGTTCTCGTTCCTGACCGAAGCGATCACGCAATCTCAAATGCCGTGCTGGCTGACCGAGACCAACGAACCGGTTCACGAATTGATCCGCGCCAACCTGCATCGCGCTCCGATGTACAGCGGCCAGATTCAATCGACGGGACCGCGTTACTGTCCGTCGATCGAAGACAAAGTGGTGCGGTTCGCCGAGAAGTCCTCGCACCACATCTTCCTCGAACCGGAAGGCCGCAACACGTGGGAGTACTACTGCAACGGCATCTCGACCAGCCTGCCACGCGACGTGCAAGACCAAATGATCCGCTCGATCCGGGGACTCGAACGGGCCGAGATCATGCGGTACGGATACGCCGTCGAATACGACTTCGCACCGCCCACGCAGCTCAAACAAACGCTTGAAACCAAGCGAGTCGAGGGCCTCTACTTCGCAGGCCAGATCAACGGGACGACCGGCTACGAAGAGGCTGCCGGACAAGGGTTGATGGCGGGAATCAACGCGGCACTCAAGGTGGCGGACAAGGAGCCGTTCATCATTGATCGCAGCCAAGCGTATCTCGGTGTTTTGGTGGATGACCTCGTGACGAAGGGGGTCGATGAACCGTACCGCATGTTCACGTCGCGGTCTGAGTACCGCCTGCTGCTCCGTCAAGACAACGCCGACCGTCGGCTGACTTCGCTCGGCAACAGGATCGGATTGGTCGATGCCGCACGCTGGGCCAAGTTGGAGCAACACGAAGCTGAGATCGCCCGAGCGACGGAACTCGTGAACCGACTCCGCCATCACGGCCAGTCTTTCGCGGAATGGCTCCGTCGCCCCGAGATGACGTGGACGCAGCTCGAAGCGATGTCGAGCGACCTCGCCGCGCTCAATGTCTCCGCACTCGCGAAGGAGCAGATCGAGATCGAGGTCAAGTACGAGGGCTACATCAAACGGCAGGCGGCTGATATCGAGCGGCAACAGCAAATCCAAACCGTCCGCATCCCACCCACGTTCGACTTTCAGGCGGTCGCCCAACTGCGGCGCGAAGCCAAAGAAAAGCTCTCCAAAGTTCGCCCCGCCGATCTCGGGCAG
>JAYTXB010000570.1:0-3581 GCA_043743205.1 Schlesneria sp. | reverse complement strand
CTGCTCCCGCTCAGAGATCGCGTTCCATCGCAAATCACTCAACCAGCAGTTATCACAAAAGTTACGCTGTGTCAGTAGAAGCCAGACAGTCGAACTAACAGAACGGACGATTGAGAAATGACAATTGCAACGTGCAAATGGAAAGACGCCGTGCGACCACTTTGCAGTTCTCATTTTCCACTGGCCACTTTTCACTGCGACCTTCCTGAAAGAAAAGCCCCCTCACCCTAACCCTCTCCCCCGAAGACGGGGGAGAGGGGATCAGAAGTGCCAATCGTGCGCTGTTGTACTAATTTGGTCCCTCGTGATTTGATCCCTCGTGACGTGGGGCAGGTTTGTAACCTGCCAGTCCTTCGCGTCCATGAGTCACGGGCAGGTTGCAAACCTGCCCCACGTCGAAACAGGACGCCACTCCCATGACGCTCCCCCTGATCCGAGTCGTCCTGCCCTATCATTTGCGAACGCTGGCCAAGGTCGGTGCCGAGGTTCAACTCGAAGTCGAAGGTCTCCCCACGCAACGCGCGATCCTCGACGCGCTCGAGGCCCGCTATCCGATGCTGCGCGGAACGATCCGCGACCACGTCACCCAAAAACGCCGCCCTTTTCTGAGGTTCTTCGTCTGCGAAGAGGATTGGTCTCACGAGTCACCCGACGCCCCGCTCCCCGATGCAGTCGTATCGGGTGCCGAGCCGTTCTTCATCGTGGGGGCGATCGCCGGCGGGTAGCGAGTGAGCGTTGTCCATCAGCGGCTCGCAACCTAGCAGCTTATGGCTATGGCCTCGTGATCGTGACCGTGTTGCTGCCGGCTTCGTTGCCGGTGGTGAGTCTCACGAAGACCTTGAATGAGGCGACATCGCCGGGGTTGTCGAGGCCCGTGGTCGTGTTGAGGCTCAGCGTATCGGAGGGGACGGTGGCGACGACCGTGGCGGTGCCAGCGTCGTAGGTTGAGCCGGGCGACATCCGCACCTGATAGTCGTCGAGGTTCGGATCGGTCGAGGCGGTCCATGCCAAGTCGGCCTGAGCCGTTGTCGCGCTCCAGTTTCCCGTCAGAGTGCTCGCGTCGGGCGTGCTGCCCGGCGCGGGAGAGAGGACTGGCATCGACAGAGTCAGCGGATGCTCGGGGCCAAACAGTCCCTCGACCGCCGCGCGGTACTGCACGATCCGCTCGCGGGCCGGGTCGAGCAGTGCTCCTCGTTCCTTGCGGCTGATGGTCAGATCGTTCTCGGCCGCGCGGATCGCTCCGAACGAGGCGCGCGTGGCGGCGAGTTCCGTGGCGAACGCGGCCTGCGTCAAATCGGCAATGACCAGCGGCGGTGTGAACCCCGGCAGCGTGGCGTCGGCGTTGATCCGCAGCCACAAGCTGGCGGCATCGTCAAACGGGCCAAGGAACTTCGATTCGTCCGCCCCGAATGCCGGCAGGATCGGAGCGGCGGCGGCATACTTCGACTTCGGAATCAGTGCCCGCACCATCCCGCGAAACTGACCGAGCTTCTGCCGCAGCGTTCCCTTCAAATTGTCTCGGTTGGCGGCGGCAATCGCCTGCGCGAACTGATGGCCGCCAGCACCGGAGGCCATGCCGAAGACCTGGGCAAAACAATCTTGGCCGATGTCCGCAAGTTCGCCGATGGCCACCCGCAGAACGACGACATCACGATCATGGTCTTCGGCCGGAAGTAGCCGAGACGGTCCGGTTCGGTTCGGAGGGAGCTTGGTGACTGTCGTTCTGCTCGTTCGGCGCGGGTCTCCCGACCCCGCCGAAATTGCCGACCGCAGGTCTCCCGCTTCGACCCCGCCGAGTCGGGGTCGTGCGTTCCAACGCGCCCCTCCGCATCAGGCGAGCGGCAGATGAGGATTTACCGTAGACCGGTATGCGAACTCCTGCCGCACGCCTTACCGCGTACTCCGTACCGAGTTTCGGTCCAACGGACTGCGGACACCCATCCCCGGCCTGTTCATGACGTGAGTGTAGATCATCGTCGTGGCGACATCGCTGTGGCCGAGAAGTTCTTGCACGGTTCTGATGTCATAGTTCGCTTCCAAGAGGTGCGTCGCGAAGCTGTGACGAAGCGTGTGACAATTTGCCGGTTTGCCGACTTGTGATGCTCGAACGGCGAACGTCATCGCCCGCTGGATCGTCGTTTCATGGAGATGGTGACGGCGAATCACGCCGCTGCGAGGGTCTTTGGAAAACCCCGGCGCGGGGAAACAATATTGCCAGCACCACTCGCGTTCCGCATGCGGATACTTCACGGCGAGTGCATACGGAAGTTCGACGTTGCCGCCACCCACTTTCAGGTCATCCTGATGCTGCCGCCAGACGCTGCGGAGATGTTCCAAGAACGGCTCTTGAAGCGATTGAGGCAACACGGTCACGCGGTCTTTTTCTCCCTTGCCATCCCGCACCAGGACTCGCCCGCTGGTGAAATCGACATCCTTGAATCGCAACCGCAGCGCTTCCATCAGCCGCAATCCCGATCCGTACAACAACTGAGTCACCAATGCCGGTACGCCGGTCAGGCGTGACAAGACTTGCTCCACTTCCTCGACCGTCAACACGCACGGCAAACGACGAGACGACTTGGCAATCGTCCAGTCGCCCAGGTTTCCGAGCGGACGCCCCAACACCTGACCGAAGACAAACACCAGCGCATTCAACGCCTGCTTTTGTGTGTTCGCAGCGACGTGACGCTCGACCGCCAGATGTTCGAGAAAGGCCCTCACGTCGTCCGGCCCCAACTCCTCGGTGGACCGTTCCTCGGCAAACCTTTCAAAACGTTCCCACCACTGCGTGTACGCCTTTTCCGTCTTCAGCGCGTAGTGAGCCACACGCAACACACGACGAATTCGATCGACAACGACGACTGGCTGGCCGTCGTTCGCCACCGGCAGATCGGCAACTGTAATTCCAACCTTCTCGTTGAGCCGAACACCCCAGGCTTCTCGCAATTGTGGCACGCCAACGTCGTCGTCTCGCTTGTAGCCATGCCTCAGCATCAACCCAATGGCGTCCAACGACTGCTTGACCTGCCAATCCTTCTGACCCTGCCGCATCAGGCGTTCGAGGTAATCGCAAACGTCGCGGGTTGTCACCGAGTCGATGCGGTGTTCGTACACCCGCAAAAAGTTTTCCATTCGCAGCCCAAGCCAATGCGCATCTTTCTCAGACCGCGCCATCCCCGCAACAATTTGTTTGGCTCGTTGCAGCGGTGAATCCAAGTTCGCGTCCGATTTCGATTCTGTCGGCTTACCCAAATTGACATGGCTGGCCATCGCATCACTCCTGACTTGCGCGGATATCAGAGATAGGCTGCGTGCAGGGATATCCGAGATAGGCTGCACTCGGCCTATCACAATACGGAACGCGACAAAATCCTCAATAAGATTCTTGACAAACTGTTTGCGACACGGCATTTTGCGCCACGTGAAAGCAGAAGCCGCATTGAAAGCTTGGCCGAGTTAGCCAGCGTGCAGTTCAGTTCACTGTTCGTCTCGGAAGTCCAACGAAAAGGAATACATACTATGGTCCACCGCTTGTTGCTTCTTCCCGTTCTAACAATACTTGCGTTTCCAGTCTGCGGCCT